>JBDSQB010000008.1 GCA_039930045.1 Chthoniobacterales bacterium
CTCAACGAGTTTGCGATGCTGTGGCTGCATGTTCCCAGAAAGTAGGGAGTATGGTGGATTGCCAACCACGACAGTGAATTGCTGTTTGCGCTTCACCTCATTCACTGCTTCCGCTTCATTCGCAAGTGCGTCCCCCCAATCGGCAATGGATAGCTGAATGCTGTCACTTGCGGGTTCAAGGGCATTGGTGAGGTAGACTCTTACCCGCTCCTCTGTACTGAAATGGTAACCGGTCTCGGCGAGCTTGAGGCCGATCTTCATGTGGGAGATGGCGTAGGGGGCCATCATCAGCTCGAAGGCGTGGAGGCGGGGGAGGAGGTGTTGCGGCACATACTCGTTCCACGCGGTGCGCTCTTGGGCATCGGTGAGGCGCTGCTGTTTCCACTTCGCCGCAAGGGTGCGGTGGATGACGTCGATGACTTCGACGAGGAAGGTGGCGGTGCCGGTGGCGGGGTCGAGGATTTGGACGAAGGGTTCGTCCGGGGAGATGGTGCGCTTTTCGCCCGGCTCGTCGGTGAGCGGCGGGAGTTTCAGACCGGGGTGCTTTTTCAGCATCTCGCCCCAGGTGGTGGTGTCGGCGAGTCCGTCGGCGAGTCCGAACTCGGTTTGCAGGAGTTCGTGGACGCTGCGGACGATGTAGGAGACGACGGGCTGCGGGGTGTAGAAGACGCCACGCTGGATTTTGAGTTTCTTATTATAGGCGCTGAGGAAGTGCTCGTAGAAGTGGATGACGGGGTCTTCGCCGCGGGTCTTGTTGTTGAAATCGGCCAGAATAACCTCCATATGGGTATCCGGACTGGTGAGGAGATCGGTGACATCGCTGACGCCGAGTTCGTCGAAGTCGATTTTGCCTTTTCGGCTTTTCAAGCCCAGGAAGATGCCGAGCATTTCCTTCAGAAATGGGCTGGTGAAGTAATGCGTCAGGTCTTCTTTGGCAAAAGCCGTTCCTTCACCCACCACGGTGCGACGCGCTGCTAGTGAGAAGAGTCCATAGGCGACCGTCTGGGCAAACATGTCGGCAAAACCTTCGTCGTCGAGATCGTGAATAAGGCCCGCCTGAAAAGCGATTTGTAGTTTGCGGATTTCGCCAAAGCCGTCCTCCACGCGCAGAATATCACGGATGCGAGTCCGTAGGTTTCTCGCCAGCTCGGCCAGCGCGATCGCGAGGTCGGAGGATGTCCGAATAACGTGGCGATGACGCAGAAGGAAAGCGGAACTCCACTCGGCGCGCCAGGATTCGGGGTCAGCTTCGTATTTGGCATGCCAGCGTAGTTTATTGCTGAGGGTCTGCGCGACATAATCCATGTGCAGCGGCGTATCGTCCGCGTCCCAGCCGAGCACCCGCAACTCGGTGAGTGCGGAAGTCTCATTTTCCACAAAATGGGCAAAGGTGAGTTCGCGATTAGCGTCCTCTCCCGTGGCAGAGATGAAGAGAAGGTCCTTCGGCTGCCAAGCGGGTCGTTCGGCCGCATTAGCAGAGGCGCGCTTTTTGAAGACGAGATGCCGCAAGATGCGGCGCAAAACAACGATGGGCAGACGTTTTCTGCCAAACTCGACAAAGAAAATGCCCCACGGCTGCGCCTGATGGAGTGGCCGAAGCTGATGGATGGCTTTGACTTTGACTTCTTCCTCGGCTTTCAACCCCATCTCGGCGGGTTCGTATTCGAAGGTTAGGTCCTCGAATTCAAAGTCTTCTGTCGGCCAGTCGAGATCGTCCCGGAGATAGTCGATGAGTTCCGGGAAACGGCGGATTTGTTGGAGCTTGTCTGAGGAGATGGACATAGAGATCAGTTAATTCAATTCCATCCAACACTTAAGCACCGGCGTGATTCCCGGTGGAGCTTGAAGGCTTCGAAGATGGCTCTTCACCAGCTCCTTCTCCACTTTCTTGCGCAGGGTAGCGAGAGATGTGCGGTCAATGGAGCAGTGGCGCGGAGTTTTTGGCAGACAGCGCACAAAGTCTGCGATGGCCGCCGGTTCGGAGAGCATCTGGTCCCCCGCCAGATCGCTGCAAACCCAAACAGTAAAACCAGCGGCGTCCGACCAGCGAAGCTCACCACTTTCTCCCGGCACCAAGTCCACATCTGGCCGCGGAATGCGAAAGCAGAAAAAAACGGCTCGCGTGCCGGTTGTGGGATGCTCTTTTCCTGAAAAAAGTTTGAGAGGTAGCTTGTCGAGAGTGGCGGCAAGCTCCGGGTAATCTTTGACGAGTTGATTGTATTCAAGTCGAAGTTGTTCTGTTTCGGATTGGGTGCCGTCGAATTGCTTGTTGAGCTCTTTAGTCACCTCGAAATCGTCGTCACTTTTCAGCAGCTTGCCGTGTTCGATGCCGAGGGTTTTGGAAATGGTTAGCACCTTTCGGCTCACTCGCTCGTAGATGCCGAGCAGGTCGTTCAGTTCATCGGGTGGGAGGAAGTTCCAATAGATGATGCGCCCGCGTTCGCCAGCCAATTCGGGATGAGCGGCATTGATGGCGTCTTCCGTCGCAGGATTCATGCGACGATCCACGCGGCCGATCCGCTGCATGAGCCGAACCGGATTCCAGTGTAGATCGTAGTTAATCAACCGGGAAGCGTCCTGAAGGTTGAGGCCTTCTGCGAGAACGTCCGTGGCGATGAGGATTTGAATCTCCGACCCATCCATTTTACCCGCTGGCACATGGTTATAGAAGGGGGAGAAGCGGTGAATCACCGAACTGCGCTGGCGTTGCGAGCTACTGCCGTCGATGCGCTCAAGTTGGGTAATACCAGCGTTTTTCAGTTCATCTTCCAGATAACGGGCAGTATCAGCAAATTCAGAGAAGACCAATACCTTCTGACCAACTGCAGCTTTGTCCGTTTTAAGGAGCTTGATTAGAGCTTTGAGCTTGTCATCACGATCCGGCTTCACGGCGCGGACCAGTTCGAGGAACTCGGCTAGCTGGTCGAGATCGTCATAAGTATCGTCGATCATTTCATCGACTTTGTAGGTCTTGGGATCGAGCTTTTCGACAGCTTCGATCTCTTCCTCACTGACAAAGTCCTCCGGCAACTCGTCTTCCGTCTCTCCGGGAAACAAATCGGGTTGGTGCGCGTGCACGTAATCGATGAGTTGATCGTTTCGGATTTTCCACTTCGCCAAGCGGTTCTTATCGTGAGCGGAAACCGTATGCGCTTCGATCCACGCCACCAATTTCTTCAACAATCGCCAGCAGGACATTTCAAAAGCCTTAGCAGAGCTTTCAAAGCGTTTGAGAAATTGAACTCGAATCAGCGCAACCACCTGAGCCTGGCGTCCCGTTTCCAAATTTTCCTCCGTCTCGGTGTGGAGGTAGCCGAGCGGATAATAGATGGCCAGCGCGAAGAGGGGCTTGGTTTTGCTGAAGGCTTTCTCGACGCTTTCCAGCAGGCGCCCGTAGGTGATCTTTAATTTATAAGGTGCAACCCGCGGCGTCTCTCGATGGGGAAACATGATTTCTCCACCTTCTAGCAACCGTTGGCTTTCTTTGACGTAAGAGCGGCTGCGCTGAACGACAAGGTGCTCAAAGAGGGTCTCCTTCTGGAGTGCGGTCTCCACTGCGGCAATCTCTAACTGCGCTGAGGAATCGACGTTCTGTTGGTTAAAGAGCTTTTTCTCGAGTGCGACGAAATGGCCGCGGGTGCTGTGAATGCCGAGATTATGGCCATCCTGGGAGAAGTAATTATCGTTGGTCCCGGTCACAAGACCAAGGATGTGACGGAAATCGTGGACTGAGTTGTTAATCGGAGTGGCCGTAAGGAAATAAAGCTGCTTGGGCCGGCTGCCTGGCTGATGGAGCGCCTCCTGCAACATGCGGTACCGGGACGGGGCACGATCCCCTTCGCCGGCAATACCTGGATTTCGGAAGTGATGCGCCTCGTCAATGATGATGACATCGGCATCGCGCAGAATGCGGCGAAGATCACGCGGCCAATTTCCTTTCCGCTGGAGATCGGTGTGGTTACGAACGAGCAAACTAACGAATCCGCTGTTGAGATCGGGTAAAAGCTGCTCTATGACGGGCTCCCAAACATCTTGCCGAGCTGCCTTCGGCGCGAATAAGACCACGTTCTTTTTTTCTTTGCTAACGAACCGCTCGATCAGCATCAAGCCCACGTAAGTTTTGCCCAAGCCAACGCCATCGCAAAGAAAAGCACCTCCATAACGGCGAGCTATCTGCACGAGATTTTTATATGCATCCTGTTGGTATTTAGCGAGTCGTTGAAAGACGACCGACTCTTCGATGTCCCATTCGTCCGGCGTCAATTCGTGACCACTAAAAAATTCATGAAGCGATTTAAACCACACTTCAAAGGGAGTATGCGGCGTTGTATGCCGTTCGATTGTGCGGAGAATGTCTGGAGTAATGTCCTCTGAAAGATCCCAATGACGTTCATACCACTCTTGGAGTAATCCAACTTCTGGCCCGCGTATCTGGACGTTGAGTTCAATATTATCCCACAAGCCCGGAAACGTGAAGTTAGAGGAACCCACTAATCCATAAGAACCAATTACCGCCGAGCGTCCATGCGTGAGGTAAGCCTTGGCGTGAAATTTTTCCTTCCGATAGACGCGGCATAGAATCTTGCCGGATTTAATAGCGGCGACGATGGCGGGCACACCTTCCAGAAAGTCATTTTGGATTTTTTCTTTTTCGATACTTTCATCCAACCGATGGCCAATTAGGGAGAGACCTTTCTCAAACGCTCGTTTTGTTCGGTAGGACACCTCATCGCCCAAAAGAATTCGAAATTGCTCGACCAACTGCCACTTATCTTTAAGAGAAAGAAGCGATCCGATCTCAAAATAGCCCGTGGCAATGTCGATGGCCCTGGCAATTTCGCACCATTCGCTTAGGTAAGTGCCCACTTTCCACTCCGTGTCGCTGTTATCGACAATGAACAGCTCGCTGGCAGATTTATTTGTTGCGCTCATAAACGGGGAAAATCTGACAATTTGATCAAGGTTGCAGCAAGCGCAGGAACGAAAAAATAGGGGTGCGCACCATGACCGCGTACAGATTGCCGAATCCCACAGGAAAAGAGAAGAAAATCTAGCCGCTCTTTATGTTTCACCGCTTTTTAAAAAGTTTGTCTTGCATCACGAGAAGTTCTCGCTGCCGAGCGTCTATCAATTGGAGCGTGTTCGCAGACTTCTTGACTCTCGGGTCAGGCTGTTGTTGCCGCTGGGCCGGCGGTCAATGCTGCTGGGTGAGGTGTTTCACTGGCTTGGACAGGGAAAGACGGCTTCCCCAATATTCTTCAAGTCGTTGCAACCATTTGCCGCCGATGGCCGCTCACGCTCCCACTCGCTCTAACAGCCGGAGCGGTGACGACTGGGGTCGTTGGAGGGATTCCAACGAATCGATCCCGCATTTTCGTCTGGAAAGAAGTCGTTGTGACAGGGGACGCAGACCCACTGGAGGGAGACAATGGCGCTGCGATTAGCAGCGAAGTCGTTTTGACGGTTGGCAAAGTCATTCCAACGGTCTGCAAAGTCGTTGCAACAGTCTCAGAAGTGATTTTAACAGTCAGCGATTTCACTTTTTTATTATCAATTATGATACTTGCGAAGCATATTTGAACAATCTAGTGCGGGCATCAGGCTAAAAACGACCCTTTTGCTCCCAATACTGGCACCAAAGACGTGGTTTTTGCGGTTTTGGAAGGTTTTTTGGGCTTTCTCCCACCGGCACTGCAAAACGGGGCGCAGCGGCTGCTAGTTAGTTTCTTGTTGCGAACAATTACGCCAGCAATCGGGGTTAACTCATCCCTGTTCACCCAATGAGGTTAGAAAGAAAAATACCATGATAGTAAAACCAGCAATCGGATTCCTAACCAAGGATCCCAATGCCAAGCTCGGTGTTAGCATTGACACCATCACCACAGGCATGACTAACAATCCCGCGTATCCGGCGACGGATTCCGGCATTGCCGAGGTCATCACGCTGAACACGGAGTTTAAGCAAGCCACGATCGATGCCGTGGGGGGCGGGGTCGTTCTAACGGCGATCCGTAATACCAAGCGGGCCAACCTGATCAACCGCGTGCGTCTGCTCGCCCTCTATGTCGAGATGACGTGCCAGGGCGACATGGACATTCTGCTCTCGAGCGGATTCACGGCGCAAAAGACGGACCGCACACCCTCGGCGGTATTGCCTGCACCGCGCGTGCTGAGCATCAAACCCGGAGCGAACTCCGGCACGGTGGCGCTCAAGCTCGAGCCACAAGAGGCGCTGATCTATAACTGGCGCTGCTACCTGGCCTCGGCGCCGGGCCAATACACCCTGCTGCCGCAAACCAGCTCGGCGAATGCGTTGTTTCCGGAATTGACGCCGGGGCTGATGTATTGCTTCCAAGGCAACTCGGTGAACAGCGCCGGAACGAGTGACTGGAGCGTGCCTTATTCGCAGATCGTGTTGTAAATGTTAGCAATCACTTCCTCGGAAAAGGCGTGTCGATAAAATCGGCACGCCTTTTTTGTTGGTGTTCTAACATTCCGACCGTTCGGAAAGTTTGACAAAGGTAGGGACGAGCGGCCCGCTCGTCCGAGAAGCTGACCCAACGGACATGCGAGGCCGCATGTCCCTATCTGTCTCAGCGCATTAGGATGGCTGTAGTCGGCACTGGCTCCATGGGAGCCTAATATGCCGCCAAGATAAAAGCGTTGAGCACCGTAGGTGCGACATCGAGAACATGCCGGTCCTACGGACCTGATTTCACTAAACAATTGAATGGCTATAGATAGGTCGACCCGCTGGGTCTAGGGCCAAAATTGTGTCGCGGGTCGAGTAGACATCTCGCCCCTTGTTCCCAAGTTGCACTTGGGGACACACTTGTTTTGGCAGTTGCACTGCCTATGCGTTGGTTTCAAATACAGTAAAATGAGGAGGCAGTGCAACTGCCGGAACACTGGCATTCCCAAGTGCAACTTGGGAACGAGGGGCAATGTTAGTCTGCGCGCTCCACGATCTAGTCAGAAGATGTTAGAAGCTAGCTCAGCAGTTCGCGGAGTTCGGTGACTCTCCGTTGGAAGAGTTCGAGCGAGGCGCGGATGGGGACGGGGGTGGACATGTCCACGCCGGCGGCTTGCAGGGTTTCCAAGGGATACTTCGAGCCGCCGGATTTCAGGAAGCCTAGATAGGACTCTAACTCGGCTGCGCCGCCGGTGAGGACGCGGTCGGCGAGGGCGGTGGCGGCCGAAAGGCCGGTGGCGTATTTGTAAACGTAGAAGGCGTTGTAGAAATGCGGGATGCGGAGGCATTCGAGTTGCAATTCATTGTCGAGGACGACGCGGGGGCCGAAGTAGGCGGTGAGCAGTTCTTGATAGACGGCTTTGAAGGTGTCGAGGGTGAGGGCCTCGCCGCTTTCCTCCAAGGCATGGATGGTTTTTTCGAACTCGGCGAACATGGTCTGTCGAAAGAGGGTGCCGCGGAGGTCGTCGATCTGGCGGTTGATGAGGTAGGCGCGCATCTGGCGGTCGCTGGTGGTGGCGAGCAGATGGTGGGTGAGCAGGTTTTCGTTAAAGGTGGACGCGACTTCGGCGAGGAAGATGGGGTAGTTGTAATCCTGGTAGGGCTGGGTCTTTTGCGAGAACCAGGTGTGCATGGAGTGGCCGGCCTCGTGGGCGAGGGTGTAAACGTCGGAGAAGACGTCGGCCTTGTAGTTCATGAGGATGAAGGGCGGGTTGCCATAGCTGCTGGAGGAAAAAGCGCCGCTGCGTTTCCCCTGGCTTTCGTAGCGGTCGCACCAGCGCTGGCGCAGGCCGGTGGCGAGCGTGTCGCAATACTCGGAGCCGAGGGGCGCGAGGGCGGCGATGACTTGGTCGATGGCGGCGTCGAAGCTGACATTCGACTCAAACTCGGAGATGAGCGGGACGTAGGTGTCGTAGGCGTGCAGCTCGGCGAGACCGAGTTTCTCGCGGCGCAAGTCGTAGTAATCGTGCAGCGGGGCGAGGTATTCGCGGACGGTGGAAATGAGGTTGTCGTAAACGGCGACGGGGATGGCGTCGTGGAAGAGGGAGGCTTCGAGGGCGGAGGGGTAGTTGCGGGCCTTGGCGTCGAAGACATCGCTGCGGACGGAAGACGCGAGGGTGGAGGCGACGGTGAATTGGTGGTCGGTAAACTCGGCGTAGAATTGGTGGAAGGCGGTCTTTCTAACCTGCGGATCGGGCGAGATGAGAAATGACGAAAAGCTGCTCTGGGTGAGCGGACGTTCGCCGCCCTTGGCGTCGCGCAGGGTGCCGAATTTCATATCGACGTTGGTCAGTTGGGAGAAGGTCTCGCTGTGGCCGTGGAGGGCGCTGCCGGCGAGAGCCATGAGGCGTTCCTCGGACGACGAGAGAGTGTGCGGCTTCATGCGCCGGATGCGCTCGAGGCGGCTGAGCCAGGGCGTGAGTTTTTCAGCAGAGAGGAATGCAACCCAGGTCTCGTCGGGGATGGCGACGAGCTCGGGGACGACGAAGGCGGCGGATTCGCCGATCTGGGTCCAGAGGTTTTGCAGGCGGGCGCGGCGGCTGAGGTTGACGTTGTCCGAGCTGTCCTCGCTGGCGCGGAGCATGGAGTAATGGCCGAGGCGCTCGATTTGCAGGTCGAGGGTTTTCTCAGTTTCGAGAAGGGCGAGGAGCGTTTCCGCCGATTCCCCGACGCGTCCGCGATAGGTCTCAATCGACTGGAACTCGGCCCGGAGTTTCTCAAAGGCGGCTTCCCAGTCGGAGTCGGTGGGGTAGAGCAGCGCGAGGTTCCAGGTGTCTTCCAAGGCGATGTCGCTGCGCAGCGGAGTGGAATGCGGTTCGTCTTTGTCGAAGAAAATCATAGGCCACAGAGTACGCCATCGAGGGAACGGGGAAATAAAGAATTTCTGGCGTTTTCGGTTTTCCTCCGGTTAATTCACCGCGTGCGTCCCCAGTTTCTCCTCCTAGCCATTCCCCTTCTCCTCAGCTCGTGTGCCGTGACGGAGTCGATGCAAAAGAAGCGCGCTGAGAAGGTGGAAAATGCCCAGATTCAGAGTTTGAAAGATGCGAATACGGCCCAGCACACGGCGTTTCGCGCGACGAAGACTTGGAAGAGCAAAATCTTTCGCGATGAGGCCGTTCTCGCCCTGGCCAAGAAAGAAAACATGCGCGTGCAGATCGTCCTTGGTGAGCAGCGCGGCTATCTCTTTGTGAAGGATCTCATCGCCTACGACTTCCCGGTTTCGACGGGACGCAAGGGGCATCTGACTCCGACGGGCGACTTCAAAATCATCGCCAAGGAACTCACCCACCACTCGAACTTGTATGGAAAAGTGGTGGATGCCGACGGCAATGTGACCAATGAAAATGCCGACATGGGCAAGATCAAGATTGAGGCCGGCGACATTTTCCAAGGTGCGCCGATGCCGTTTTTCATGCGGCTGACGAACGATGGCGTGGGGATGCACATTGGGCAGTTGCCCGGTTACGCCGCGTCGCACGGCTGCATCCGGCTGCCGAGACTGGTCGCGCCGAAGCTCTACGAGATGGCTCCGATGGGAACGCCGGTGAGCGTGACGGACAAACGGTCGTAGCTCTCGGGCAGCATCCACATATCTCTGAGCCTCAGGGACTTCCCTGACGTAGATTTTTTAAAGAGGCTGGCTCCGTGGCCTGAGATTAGCTACTCACTCATGGCATGTGCATTCAGCTTTTCCCCCGCCAGTGGCCAGTCGCCGCAGGGCTTTTCCTATGTGTGAGCGGCAGTCTTTGCGCCCAGGAATTGGTGCGTCCTCAGTTTGAGACGGCCCAGCAGACGACCAATCTCGCCCCGGTCCAAGTTTCCAAGAAACAGGAAACTGTCTCCGCCATGGACCAGGCGGTGCTCTCGAACAACACGGGCGATCTCGGCGAGCAATGGATCTATCAGTCGAAGGAAACGCCCAAGTCCTTCACCGCCGTCGCCGAGGTTTCAGCCTGGCACACGTCGAACGTCGCTTTGACCTCGCGCAATGCTCTCGATGACAACTACTTCGTCGGCCAGCTCGCCGTCACCTGGCAGCATCCGCTGGCCAAGTCGGTCGTCTTCGACATCAGCCTGCAGCAGGCGTTCTTTCGCTATAATGAGTATTCCCAACTCAATTTTGATAGTCTGAACGCCGGTTTCGGCCTCACCGGCCAGACGACGTTCCTCGGCGGCACCTCGTGGTATGCCCGCTACAATTTCAACCGGCTGACCGCGGAAAACTACGGCAGCGAACTTTACACGAGCCATTCGCTGCTCGTCGGCGGCCAGAAAGTCTTCCAGCTTTCGCGGGCCGACTCGCTCTTTCTCGGGGGGTCGGCGCAGGTGAATTTCGCTGATCCGGCGGAATTGGAGCGCCGCGAGTATGCGCTTTATGGCGGCTACGCGCTGGCCGTCACGCGCTCCATTTCCTGCGACGCGATTTATCGGGCGGCGATCTACGATTACAATCAGACCGACCGCACCGATCTGAACCAGACGCTCTCGATCGGCGTGCACTGGCATCCGCTCGAAGTTCTCACCATCTCCGGCTCGGTCTCCGGCGCGCTCAATCGCTCGGACAAGGCCGTCTTCGATTACGATCTCCTCACCGCTGGCGCGACTCTCTCGGTCAATTACCAGTTTTAAGCTCATGAAAAACCCCTCAGTTCTCACGGTTCTTCTCCTCGGTATTTCCTTGCCCGCCTTCAGCGCACCGCTGAGCGAGGCACGGATCAATCGCGTGCAGCACGATGTCAAAATCACCGAGGCCAGCGGCTCG
This sequence comes from Chthoniobacterales bacterium, assembly GCA_039930045.1. Lineage (NCBI taxonomy): Bacteria > Pseudomonadati > Verrucomicrobiota > Spartobacteria > Chthoniobacterales > Chthoniobacterales bacterium. The sequence goes on from JBDSQB010000008.1 coordinate 10,734, forward strand.
GCCAAGGCCGCGAGTGAGGGCGAAATGGTCCACGGCACCCAGGGCATTCGCACCGGTGCGCAATCGGCGGCGGAGTTGCTTTTCCCCGATAACACTCTGGCCCGGCTCGGCTCGGACACGATGTTTACCTTCGAGACGGGCACGAGAAAGATGAATCTCGAGAACGGCACGCTGCTTTTCCAGATTCCCAAAGGCGTGGGCGGCGCGAGCATTCGCACGGGAGCGATCACGGCGGCGATCACCGGCACCACGGGTTTTATCGAGCGCGGGCCGACCCATTACAAACTGGTGCTCCTCGAGGGAACGATGCGCGTTTTCCTGAACGACCGGATGCGCGAGTCCATGCTCGTGAGCGGCGGTCAGATGCTGATCGGCCCAATCAAAAGCGGCTCGATCAAGGACTGGCAGACCGTCCCCATCGACACGGCGAAGCTGATGAACACCTCGAAGCTTCTCGACAAAAAGAAGTTTGCCCCGCTCTCTGGGGCGGCCAGCACGAAGATCGAGGAAGTCATCGAGCACCAGAGGACGCAGTTGCAAAAAGGCGGGCTGGCCGAGACGAACCTCGTGATCGACGGCTTCGGAACAACGCTGCTCGCGGTGCAAAACGCCGCCGAGGCGAAAGAGAAAAAGGGCAAGCTGGAGCAGTTTCAGCACGAGTCACATTCCAATCCAACTCCGACCCCCCGCCCGGCCGCGCTTCCGAATCCCGGTCCCTCCCCCACTCCGCGTCCGGCTGCGGTTGATGGCGATGAATTGGCCGATTACCCCGGCGTGAACGACGGGGCGTTTGCGACTTCCACCTATCGCGGCGCGACGACGCACAACAAGCCGTTCACCCTCCAAATCTCCAAGGTGGACTCCCGCACCATTTTCGATCTGCGCGGCAGCACGCCTATGATCAGCGGCAGTTCCTCGGGGAAAAAGGATGACAACAACGACAATGAAAATGATGGCGAACACAACCATTCGTCCACCAGCGGCACGATCTACGGCGGCTGGGCGGCGGACGGTCCGGCCTCCTCATTTCTCTTTAAATCGACCAGCAACTTCGATGTCCAGACGTCGTTCGACGGGAAGTTTGGCTCGAACTACGACTTTGATTTCCCGCGTTCCGGCGTGGCGGTTTTCTCCTTTAAGAAACTGGAAATCAATGGCACTCCCCACGTTTACGGTCTGAGCACGGCGCGCAATATCGCCCTCGTCAGCGCCGATGGAATCAAACTCGGCAAGGACTCCCTCTCGCTCAACGATTTCGCCAGCCTGACTCTGGCCGCGACCAAGGGCGACATTCGTCTGGACAAGGATGGCGATGTTTCCAGCACCGCGTCGGCGTTCCATTTCCTGCACCTCTACAACCGCTCCGGCAAAGTGAAACTCGAGGGAACGATCAGCCTGCCGCAGGCGAATCTCTTCATCGATGCGGCGCGCGACATCGATATCACGGGTGACAGTCATTTGGTTTTCAATCGCGGCGCTTTCAATGCCTGGGGCGACATCACGCTCGACGCTCCGGTGGAGGCCGACTATTTCCAGCTCGACGCGGGCGGCGATCTTTCGCTGAACGGCGTCCTGCAAACGCACGAGCTTTTTGCCCTGGCCGACGGTCAGCTCAATGTCCAGCAGCCGATCTCCGCGACTCCAAAAGCGTCGCAGACGACCGGCGGCGTGGTCAGTCTGGAAGCGGCGGACACGGTGACGGTTTCGTCTACGGTCAACGCCACGAGCGCGCCTGATCCGACCGTCACCGGGGCTGGTTCGCGGATCAAGCTGGTCGGGAAACGTCTCACCGGCACCGCCATTTCCATCAGCAGCACCGGCCAGCTTAATGCCTTGCTCGACACGCTGGCGACGGGCCCCGGCGGAAAAGTGACCCTCGAATCTCGTGGCGGCGCGATCGTGGTCAACGGCACCATCACCGCACCCAAAGGCACGGTCGATATTCAAAACTCCGGGACGAATGGCGTCATCACTTTCAATGGCGCAACCATCGCGGCGGACGTCGTAAAAGTCGGCGCGATGGGCAACAACGGCACGCTGAACATCGGTGGCGGCAGCATTGCGGCGGATACGTTGCTCAAGCTCTACGCCGGCGGCAGCAACGGCACGGTCCACTTTCAGGACAATGTGACTCTCAATGGCAACAGCACGAAAATCATCGCTGCGAACACCGTCCAGATCGACAACTCGAAAGTGGTCACGGTGAATGGACTCACACCCGCCCAAGTTTACACGAACAACGCCCACTACACCGGCAGCGGCGGTGATAGCACCACGACTGGAACCTTCGGCGGTCAGGGCGCCACGACTCAGGCGCACTCGGCCCGGCCTTCCTTCTAACCTATGCAACGACTCGCCAACACAGGCATCATTTCATTCCCTGGTACGGCAACGAACGAGCCGCAGCACGTGAGCTTGGGCGAGTTGCGGGCTAATCGCCTGCTCTCGCGCGTGCCCGGCTCCGTCCTCGCCGAAATCGCCTCGCGCATCCCGCGGGTCACGGTCCCGGCGGAGAACATTATTTTCCAGGAGGACGATCACGGCGACTGCGCCTACCTCATTCTTCAGGGAACGGTCCGCATCTCCAAACGCGGGCGCGGCGGCCAGCAGGAGACGCTGACCTATCTGCAACCGGGCGATTATTTCGGCGAAATGGCGTTGCTCGATTCCAAGGTGCGTTCCGCCCAGGCCTGCGCCGCCGATGGCGCGGTGGTCGGGCTCGTGGACCATTCGACTTGGGACCTGCTCCTGCAACTCGCGCCGCAGCAGGTAATGAGTAATTTCGCCTGGTCGCTGAACGAGCGGCTGCGCAACAACAATCAAAAATACATCGAGGAAATGGTGCGCACCGAGCGGCTTAGCCTTCTCGGGCAAACGCTTGGCTCGGTCGTCCACGATCTGCGCAGCCCGATCACCTGCATCCTGGGTGCGATGGAAATGTTGCAAATGCGCAACACCGATCCCGAGGCGGGCTGCTTCTTTGAAATGATCGGCCAAGCCGTCGAGCGAATGCAGGCGATGACCGAGGAAATCATGGATTTTTCCCGCGGCGTGACGCGTTTGAATGTGACTCGACTGCCCCTCAGCCGGCTGGTGACGGAGATTGCCAAAGAGGAGGCGCATCTCTTTTCGTCGCCGAATGTGAAACTCGTGACCGAGCTGGAGCAGGACGGCTCGATCGAGATCGACCGGGCGCGCATCCAGCGGGTGATTGTGAATTTATTGAAGAACGCCCGCGAGGCGATCAAGGCCAGCGGCACGGTCACGATCACGGCGACGCGGAACGACGGTTACGCAGTGATCTCGGTGCGCGACACTGGTTGCGGGATCGAGCAGCAAAGATTGGCGTCGATCTTCGAGCCCTTTGTCACTCATGGAAAAGCGAACGGAACCGGGCTCGGCCTGGCGATTGCGAAGTCGGTGGTCGAGGCGCACAACGGCCGCATGATCGTCACCAGTGAAGTGGGAGTCGGATCTGTTTTTGAGGTTCAACTGCCGCTCTGCCTCGGGAGCAAGTAAGTCCCCCGGGAGCGCACGCGTCTCGCGTGTTCCAGCGGGCGTCCCGCCCGGTGGCTTTACCATCTTCCCGGCGAGACGCCGGCAAGTGCACGCGAGACGCGTGCGCTCCCGGAAGAGTCACCTCGTCGCGACTGAGTGGACTTCGATCGCTTTCTCGAAGCCGCGGATCGTTTCCGTCGAGACCAATGGCAATGAAAATTCGCCCTCGACCAGCTTCGCCACGTCGCCGCTGATGAGGATTTCCTCCTGCCGCTCGCGGGTCAGCGACTGGAGCCGGGCCGCCAGATTGGCGGCGTCGCCGATGACGGTGAGATCCATTTTTCTCTCGGAACCGATGTTTCCAACGACGCATTCGCCGTGGGCAATGCCGATGCCGAGCGCGAGTTGGGGTCGTCCCTGGGCGAGCCATTCGGCGTTCAAAGTTTTGAGCGACGATTGGATCGCCAAGGCCGCGCGAACGGCGTTCACCGCGTCCTCTTTCACGCCGTCGCTCCGCAGATTTCCCCAGACGGCCATCATGCCATCGCCCATGATTTTATCGAGCGTGCCGCCGTGATGGAAAACGTCCTCGATCACGCGGGCGTAATATTCGTTGAGCTGGGCCACGAGTTCCTGAGCGTTCAGCATATTGACCATCGCCGTGAAATTCCGCAGGTCGGCAAAGAGCACGGTGACTTCTTTGCGAACGCCGACGAGCGACGTGAGGTAACTCTGCGGGCTATCCAGAATTTCCTTGGCGACATGACCCGAGACGTAGCGTTCCAGCGTGGCCCGAACCCGCTGCCGCTCGAAACGTTCGCGGGAAAGGTCGAACAAAATGCCGCCGAAGACGGTGAGCGACAGCACGACGATGGGCGCGGCCAGCGGGACGAGGAACCCGGCGTTATTAAACAGCCACTGCGCGACCATCCAGTAAACGATCACGAGCAGGAGAAACGCGCCGAAGCGAATACCCGACGTGCCGGACAGGCCGTTCAGCAACGCCCCGATGGCGGCCGCGAGGGCGATAATTCCCGCCGCGAGCCACGGGCCCGGCAGATGGATAAATTCCCCTGCCCGCGCCGCCGCCAGCGCGTGGAGATGGACCTCTGGACCCGACATCAGACCGCGCGTGCCGAAGATGGAGGTGAACGGAGTTGGATGCTCATCATGGCTCCAATGGCCCTCGGGGCCGACGACGACGATCTTGTTTTTGAAGAAGGCGCCGTCCTGAAAATTGCTGTGCCAGAAGCTCGGCAGGAAGACCTGATAGACGGAAAAATGCGGATACGTCCCCGGCTCTCCGCTGAAACGAAACGGCGTGCTGCCTGTGTCGGGAAGCTTCAGTTTGGGGTCGGTCAGGTGCAGAATGCTGGCCGCGAGCGAGTTAAAGACGATCGTGCCGTCGGTGCGTTTGCGACCCACGAAATCCTCGGGAGCGGCGCGAAAAATGGCCGAGCGCACGATGCCGTCGTCGTCGGGAACGAAGTTCGCAAAGCCGATCTGCGCGTCCTGTTTTCCCTGCGTGAGGAGGGTGTCGCTTGGCACGCTGAAACTCGGCACCGGCGTGTCCACCCCGGTGAAAGTGCCGCCGATAATGGCCTGATCGGAGTAACGCTGGAGTATGCTGGAAAAGTCCGCGTCGCCGCGGCCCGGTCCCGGAAACAAAAGATCGAAAGCGACGACTCGCGCGCCGGCTTTCATGAGTTTCTCCAGCAGCGCGGCATGAACCGAGCGCGGCCAGGGCCAGCCTTCCTGCATGAGTGCAAACTCGGGAATGGTGTGGATCTCGTCGTCCAGCAGTCCGTCGAGCCGAATCGAGGCCTGGTCGATGGTGAGGAGAACGATGTCGGCGGCGACGGGTGTTTTGCGGCCAAAGACGGCGCGCAAGTCCTTGGTGTAATTCTCCAGGCGCAGCAGCGGGAGGAAGATGAAATTCATCAAGATCCCGGCCAGTCCGACCACGGCGGAGATGGCGAGAAGGAAGACGAATCGTTTCGGGGGACGCTGCATCCCTCGTTCAAAGCAGGAACCGCTCCTCGCCCGACTTTGATTGAGTGCCACCCAAAAAACACGGGTTTCTCTGGAGCCGACGACGGGATTCGAACCTGCGACCTGCTGTTTACGAAACAGCTGCTCTACCACTGAGCTACGTCGGCTTTAATTGGAGAGCCGGTTATTTCGCACAAATTGGCGACGGCGGCAAATTGATTCGCCAGTTGACGATTGAAACCTAACTCGACTCAGGCTTGTCTTCGACTTCGGCCAGTTTTTCCTCGATCCGTCGGTCCGGGATGAACCAAAGAGCGGCGACTCCAATGTAGAGTGCGATGGAGATCCAGACGTTGAAGAAGGCGAAAATGAGGCCCGCGAAATAGAGAACCGGGGAGAGTTTTCCCTTCCAGTCGTGGCCCACGGCGTCGGCTAACAGCGAGTGGCGGCCCTGCTCGCGGATGATGAGCCGTTGCAGGATGTTGTAGGCGACGGCGGCCATGAGGAGGACGAAGCCATAGACGGAGACGGGGGTGGGAGCGAGGTGGTTTTCGCCCATCCAACCGGTGGAAAAGGGGAAAAGCGAGAGCCAGAAAAGGAGGTGGAGGTTGGCCCAAAGGATGGGCCCGGTGACTTTCTCGGTGGATTGGAAGAGGTGGTGGTGGTTGTTCCAGTAGATGCCGACGTAGATGAAGCTGAGGAGGTAGCTCAGGAAGACGGGCAGAAGCGGCTCCAACTCGGGCAGCGTGGTGACGTGGGGAATTTTCAGTTCCAGCACCATGATGGTGATGATGATGGCGAGAACGCCGTCGCTGAAGGCTTCGAGCCGGTGGCTGGTCATGGGGGCGACGTTAGCCGCAGGGGAGTCGGGGCGCAATCGTGGCCGGGCACAAAAAAGCCAGTCTTCGCAGACTGGCTTGATTGCACTGAAACTCGACTGAAAGCGCTTTCGGCTTAGAGCGTGGAGCAGAATTCCTCGAACCGGTCCAGGCCCTTTTTGATGATGTCGAGGCTGGTGGCGTAGCTGAGGCGGATGGTGCGGTCGTCGCCAAATGCGAGACCAGGAACGACGGCGACGCTCTTTTTGCTGAGGAGGCGGTCGGAGAAATTCTGGGAGCTGAGGCCAAGCTTGCTGATGTTGGCGAGCACGTAGAAAGCGCCCAGTGGCTTGACGGCGGTGACGCGGTTAATCGCGCTGATGCGGCTGTACATGTAGTTGCGGCGGATGTCGAACTCGTCGCGCATGTCGATGAGCGATTGCTGGTCGCCCTTGAGTGCGGCGAGCGCGCCTTTCTGGGCGAACGAGCATGGGTTGGAAGTGCTGTGACTTTGAATTGAATCGATAGCCTTCGCGATGGCCTCAGGAGCAGCGAGGTAGCCAAGTCTCCAGCCGGTCATGGAGTAGGCCTTGGAGAAACCGTTGATGGTGATGGTAAGGTCTTTCGCCTCAGGAGTGACGCTCGCGGTGCTGACAAATTCGGTGTCGTCATAGACGAGCTTCTCGTAGATCTCGTCGGAGAGGATGAAGATGTCTTCCTCGGCAGCGACTTCGATGATGCCTTTGAGTTCCTCGCGGGTGTAGATGGAACCGGTGGGGTTGCCGGGGCTGTTGATGATGACCATCTTCGTGCGCGGGGTCATCGCATTTTCAAATTCCTCGGCAGTCATTTTCCAGCCGTTTTCTTCACGCGTTTGAACGAAGACGGGCTCGGCTCCGGCGAGGCGGACCATTTCGGGATAGGAAAGCCAGTAGGGCGATGGAATGATGACTTCGTCGCCGGGCTGGCAGGTGGCGAGAATGGCGTTGTAGCAGCTATGTTTCGCACCGTTGCTGACGATGATCTGGCTCGGCTTGTATTCGAGCTTGTTGTCGGCGAGGAACTTGTCGGCGATGGCCTGACGCAGTTCGGGAGTGCCCGAGCTCGGGGTGTATTTGGTGAAACCGGATTGCAGGGCTTCGATGGCGGCGGCCTTGATGTGGTCGGGGGTGTCGAAGTCGGGTTCACCAGCGGCGAAACCGCAAACGTCGATGCCCTCGGCGCGCATGGCCTTGGCTTTGCTGTCGATGGAGAGCGTGATGGAAGGGCTGAGGCTGGTGGCGCGGGTGGCTAGTTGCATAAAAGTCTAAGTGGAATGGGTTTTTGCAGGGTGAAAATCGGGGACCGGATATTTACAGACTCCCGTAATGGTTTTCAACCAATGGTTTCAGATTATTTTCCGTCACGCGGACGATGGCCATCTCGCGCTTGGCGTTGTCGGGCGAGTCGGAGGCGTGCGCGGCGTTGACCATGATGCTCTCGCCAAACTCGCGGCGAATGGAGCCAGTGGGCGCCTTCGACGGGTCGGTCGGCCCGAGGATGTCGCGGATTTTCCGCACGGCATCGATGCCTTGATAAACCACGGCGACGCATTTCTCGCTGCCGGGTTGAATTTTCTCCGACTCACTGCATTCGCTGGGCCGGCGACCGGACATGAATTTGACCAGGCTCTCCCAATGAATGCGGCCGGAGATCGGGCCGAGGAGGTTGCCGAGGGTGGCTTTGACTTCCGATGGAATGGAGAATCCCAGTTCCTGTTCGAGGGCGAGCACGGAGCGGTTGGCGACGGGCAGGCGGCTGATTTCCTGCAAAATATCGAGGACCGGCTCGTAGAAACGCTCGGCCTGATCGACGCTCATGCGGTGGACTTTGAACGCAATGATGGACAATCCCGATCGCGAAAATAGATCGATCACGCCGCCAGGTCGGGCGTTGGGGAACCGGAAATTATCCGGCTTGATGAGAACGAGCGTCTTCTGGACGTTGCTGCCCGGCGGATAGGAAATCGCCTTCTCCAGAACACCGCCATCGGAGTCGGAATACTTGGCCCAGAGCTTCAAGTTTCGCTCAGCGGAAATAGCATCGGGCGGAGCCAAGGCGGCGGGCTCGAAGTAGGCGACGTGGCCATCGGGATCGAGGACGTAATCGCCGTAAGTGTCTCGGATCGTCTCGCCGCGAGTGCGCTCGTTGGCGATGTGACCGACGACGTTGCGAATCTTGGAGACGGCATTTTCCCCACGGAAAACCAGCAGCATGACGCGAGCCGGAACGCCATGGGAGTCGGGTGAAAAATTCTTCTCCACATACGCCCGGATCAAGCCCTGAGTCTCGGCGTGGCGCGGGTCGGGATCGGTGATGATGGTCGAGGCGTAGGCTTCGACGAGCTCCTTCGATGGGGCGAACATCCGGCCTCCCACGAGATCGAGTCCGCTTCGGGAAATGGCCCGGGAAATGATGCCGCCCGTGCGCGATTTGCGGATCGAATGCGGCGTGATGAGGATGTAGGAAAGTTCGTCGGACATTGAAAAGAGAAACCTGAAACGTGTTACATCTGGAAACCTTCGCCCAGATAGAGCTTGCGGCTGACCGGGTCGTTGATGAGGAAGTCCTTGTCCCCTTCCCTGACGACTTTGCCTTCGAAGAGCAGGTAGGCGCGGTCCACGATGCCGAGGGTTTCACGGACGTTGTGGTCGGTGATGAGAATGCCCAGGCCGCTCGTGCGCAGGCTGGCGATGATCTGCTGCACCTCGGAAACCGCGATCGGATCGACGCCGCTGAACGGCTCGTCGAGCATGAGCAGCTTCGGACTCGTCACCAGCGAACGCGCAATGGTCAGTCGGCGTTTTTCACCGCCGGAAAGGGTGAGCGCGGTGTTTTTCGCGATGTGCTCGATGCCAAATTGCGAAAGCAATTCCTCGCAGCGGGCCTTGCGTTGTTTGCGGCTGAGATCGGTCGTTTCGAGAATGGCGACGATGTTTTCCTCCACCGTCATTTTGCGAAAAATGGATTCCTCCTGCGGCAGATACCCCATGCCCATGCGCGCGCGGCGATGCATCGGGAGTTTGGTCACATTCTCGCCCTCGAAAATGACTTGGCCGCCGTCGGGTTTCACAAGACCGACGATCATGTAGAAACTGGTGGTTTTTCCCGCTCCATTTGGGCCGAGCAGTCCGACGACTTCGCCGGCGCGAACATTCACATCGACCCCATTGACGACGGATCGGCCGCCGTAGATTTTCAGAAGTTTGTCGGTTTGCAGGAGTGGCGCTGACATCGGGAGAGTCTTTTTCTCCGATGCGCCCGCCTTGGGCAAGGTAAAATCCGGAAAAGAGAAAAAAGCGGGCGTTTTACTTCGGCTTTTTGTCGTCGTCGGACGGCATGATCGTGGTCCGGCTCGGCCCGTCGGTCTGCAGGCGGCCATCCTTGAAAATCGTCATCTTCGTCCGTGGATCGGTGGAAATGTGTGTGTTGCCGCCCTGCTGAATCTGCGGGCTGCCGGTGAGAACGATGCGACCGTCGATGGTGGTGTAAATGGCGTGCTCGCCTTTGCCGGTGGATTTTTGATCCGGACCTCCATTCTTATCTTTCTGGATGGAAACGATGTTGACGTTGCCGTCGGCGTTGGCCTGCTTCATGCCGCCTTCCTCCTTGTTGAGCTGCACCGTGAGCTTGTCGCAGGTCATGCTGAACTGCGGGTCCTGCACCTGAACATTGCCGACAAAGACGGCCACGTGGTTCTGGTTGTCGAACGTGGCCTCAGTCGAGGCGGTAACGATGGTCGGGCCCTTGGCCTTGTCATCACCGAAGAGATTCAGGGATTTGTCCTGTGCGGGCAGGTGGCAGGCGGCGGTGCAAAAAAGAGTGAGGAAAAGGAATTTACGGACCATTGGGTGTGGGTGTGGGTGAAGGCTCCGAAGTCTCGGCTGATCGATTGAAAATTTCCATGCGGATCTTGCTCAAAACGCGGCCAGCGCGTTTTTTGCTGTCAAACTCCATGCCGACGCCAGTCAGCACGAAATCGTTGCGGCGGACTTCCACGCTGTCGTCGGATTTGATCACGCTGCTGGACAGGTCGTAAGTCGCCGTCGGGAAATGCACCAGCATGTCGCGCTGGCCCTTGTCGTCGAAGGTCTCGACTTTCAATGCTTTCATCTCGACCACATTGTCCGTGGTGCGATTGGCCGTCTCGGCGTCAAACTGCATCTTCAGCCGTCCCATAAAATCGTAGAACGGCAGGTGCAGACCCTTCACTGGCTGGTTCAGCGGCACTGCGATATTGATCTTGCCCGCCTGGTTGTCGAGTTGCGCAGCCTTGTCGGCTTTATCGGCTTTATCGGATTTTTCGGATTTGGCCGGCTTGGGTGAGGTCGCCGGAGTTTCCGCAGGGGCGAGTTGCATCGTAATCAGGCCGAGCGCCAGAACGCCAAACTTAAGACAGCGCCGCATGGATTTTGAGCAGGGTGCGAAGGACGCCCGAGAGATCGGCCAGCGGCACTTGATTGGGTCCGTCGGAGAGCGCTTGCGCCGGGTTTTCGTGCGTCTCCATGAAAATGCCATCGCAGCCAGCGGCCATTGCGGCGCGAGCCAGAACCGGAGCCAGAATGCCGTCGCCGCTGGTTTTGTCGCCACCACCACCGGGACGCTGCACGCTGTGAGTGGCATCGAAGACGACTGGGTAACCTTGTTCGCGAATCCAGTAAAGCGCACGCATGTCGGCGACGAGATTGTTGTAGCCAAAGGTCGTGCCGCGCTCGGTGAAGAAGAACTCCGTGCACTCATGCGCCTGCAACTTGTCGCCGATATTCCGAACATCCCACGGAGCGAGAAACTGGCCTTTTTTCACATTCACGGCGCGTCCGGTTTGCGCAGCGGCCACGATCAAATCGGTCTGGCGGCAGAGAAACGCCGGAATCTGCAGCAGGTCGATAAATTCCGCTGCGATCTCCGCCTCCTCGGGCGAGTGAATGTCGGTCGTCACTGGCACGCCGTATTCACGGCCGAGGTCGGCGAGCAGGCTGCAACCCTCTTGAATGTCGATCCCGCGATACGAGGAGCCGGAGGTGCGGTTGGCCTTGTCGTAGCTCGCCTTCAGAATGTAACTCGCGCCCAGTTCGCCGCAGATTTCGGCGATTTGACGAGCCATGCGCCGAAGAAAAACCTCCGACTCGATGACGCACGGTCCGAGGATGAAAAGCGGAGTGGAGTCGCCGAGGGTGAGTGAACCGATTTGGCAGGGACGCATGGAGAGGGGAAATGACTAAATCCTAAATCCTAATGACTAAGAATTACGAGCCGTAGCTTTTGCTGAAGCGCTTTTTGTCATTGGAGGAAATAGTCGTATCGGTGCTGATGACTGGCGTCGATTCGATTTTTGGCTCCTCGGCAATTTCCTCTTCACCCTGACCGAACCCGCCGCGCGAGACTTCGAGAAAGGCGAGTTGCAGATTGCTCAGAGCGTTGTTGATGATCTTTTCTTCGTCCGAAGTCAGGTTTCCACGGGTTTTTTCGCGAACCATTTCCAGCTGGTCGATGAACATCCTGGCGGCTTCGAGGTTCACGGTCGCCTCGCCCGTTTGCGGATTCGGGATTTGCCCGAGAAACAACGCCGCGTGCTGCGACTGCATCATGACAAATTCGATGAAGCGCTGGGTCATTTCGCCCATGTTGGAGGATTTTTGGATTTCGGCCATAGGTTTGGAGGTTAGTTTTTAGGTTGCACGGTGGCAATGACGCGGGGTTTGCCCAGGAAATATTTTTGCGCGACGCGCTTGGTGTCGTCCAAAGTCACGGCGTTGATGCGTGCCTCAGTGCCGAGGTAATAGTCGTAGCCGAGGTTGTAGAGTTCGTTCAAGGCGCAACTGTAGGCGAGCGAATCGTTGCTCTGATTCTGGATTTCCTGCTGCCCGAGCAATTTCTTTTTTGCGCGGTTGAGCTCCGTTTCAGTGAGGCCGTCGTTCGCCAGTTTGCCGATCTCTTCCAGCATCGCGGTTCGCACTTTTTCCACCTTCAGCGGATCGGTGCCGAGATAGAAGGTAAACACCCCAGGGGCGAGGCCGGTGAGCTGGCTGGTGCCCACGGAATAGGCGAGACCGAGGTTGTCGCGGATGGTCACAAAAAAACGTGAGCCGAGATCGCTGCTGGCCTCGTCGATGAGGTCGAGCACCGGTTTGTCAGGGCTGTAAAGATCGACCGACGGATAGCCGATCATGAGAATGGCCTGAGCGCGTTTTTCGTTCTTCTCGACCGACGTTTCGGCGGCCAGCGGCGCGGGTTTGGGTGGATTCACCAGCGCTGGTTCGCCCTTCGGCAACGAGGCGAGTTGCATTTCAATTAGGCGGCGCACTTCCTCCGCTTTTACGTCGCCGAAGATGGCGATGACTCCATTTTCTCCGACGCAATACTGGTCGTGATAATCCAACAGGCTCTTTCGATTTTCCGCCGTGACGCTTTCCGGGGTGCCGCTCGCGGGAATGCCGTAGGGGTGGCTCGGAAACAACGTCGAGCGCAGCAGGTCGCGGGCGACGGCGTTGATTTGCTCCTTCTCCGCTTTTTGCGCGGCGAGCAGCGATTCTTTTTCACGCGAGATGATCGGCTCCGGGAACGACGGGTTCTTCAACACGTCGGAAAGCAAATCGACGATCAAGGTCAGATCGGCCTTCGTCGCCTCGACATTGACGGCGAAGGAATTATTCCCCGCATCGCTGGAAATGCTGCCGCCGACAGACTCGATTTCGTTGGCGATTTGCTCGGCGGTGCGGTTCGTCGTGCCCTTGGTCAGCACGCTGGCAAAAAGTCGGCTAAGTCCTGCGGTTTGCGGTGTTTCGACTAACAATCCGGCCTTGAAAACTGCCGTCGCTGATACCAATGGAAGTCGGCTGTCCTCGCGAACGAGCAGTCGCAATCCATTGGAGAGCGTGAACTTCTGGATCGGCTTCGCTTTCGGCGCGGTATCGACGGTGCTCGCGACCGCCAGACTCCCCGGCGGATTGAGCGAGACGACGGTTTCATTCGTTTCGGTGAGATATTTCTGGGCGACGGCGCGCACTTGATCGGCAGTGACGCGATTGATCGCCTCGACGTATTGACGGGAGAAATCCAGATTTCTCGCCACGAGCCAGCTCGAACCCAAATCACTGGCCCGGCCCTTGGTCGTGGTCAGCCCCCCGATCGTGCTGGCGAGGAATATTTTCTTGGCGCGGTCGAGCTCGACCTGGGTGATGCCGTTTTTCGCAACCTCGGCGAACATCGCCTCGACAGCCTTCGTTGCCTCGACGCGTTTGCCCGGTTCCGTCGCGGCGGATGCGATCAGCAAACCCGGATACGCTGGCGAATAGACCGAACTGGAAATGGAGAAGACGAGCCCTTTTTTCTCGCGCAATTCCCGGTAAAGCCGCGCGGTGCGTCCGTCGCCCATGATCGTCGCAAGCACGTCGAGCGCAGGAATGTCGGGATGATCCAAACCGGGCACGTGCCAGGCGAGCATGACCCGGCTGAGTTCGGTCGGAAACTCTTGGTGAACCTCACGTTTGCCGAGTTGCGGCGGCTCGGCGGGAATGTAAACCGGCGGCAGCGCTGCGCGTGGATAGTCGGCGTAAAACGACTCGAGTTGCGTGTGTATCTGACTCGCATCGACATCGCCGACGACGACGAAAGTCAGATTATTCGGCACGTAGCGAGCCTTGTAATAACGCATCACGTCCTCGCGAGTGAGCGTGTTATAGACGCTCATGTGGCCGATCACGGGATAGGCGTAGGGATGCACCTGATACGCCGTGTCGAAGAGCAGCAGGCTCGTCATCCGATCCGGATTGTCGTAGCCCATGGCAAATTCCCGGCGGATCACCTCCTGCTCCTTGGTGTATTCCGCCTCGGGCAAGGTCGCATTCACCGAGACATCGGCCAAAATATCGAGCGCCTTCGTCACGCCCGCCTTCGGAACTTCGATCCAATACACCGTGCGGTCGAACGACGTGTAGGCATTAATGTAACCGCCCTCGTCCTGGACTTCGTTGGCGATTTTACCCGGCGGACGCGTCTTCGTTCCCTTAAAAAGCATGTGCTCCAAAATGTGCGACATGCCCGCACCGAGCAGTTTGTCCTCGTGAATGCTCCCGGTGTTGCACCAGGCCTGCACGCTGGCCACGGGCGAACTGTGATCCTCCTCGACGATGATGGTGAGGCCGTTTTGCAGGACCCATTTTTGGACGTTGCGCCCCGGGATGGTGAGCGGTGCGGCGGGACTGACGGTGGACATTTCGGAGATGGAAAACATGAGCGCGAAGAAAAGGAGAAGGTTTTTCATGCGACGGGACGATCCGGGCTGGCCGATTCCGAGGAGCGTTTCGCCGATGGCAAAAACGGCTCAACGAAAGCCACATGGAAGTCGAATCCGTTTTGGAAATCCTCGATCGAGTCCGTCGCATTTTTTCCGAAAACGCCGGCGTGGATGAGGTTGAAAACCATCTCGCCCACATCCCCGCAAGTTTTGATGCCCCAATACTCCAGCACGGTCGGCACCATCGGGCCAAACTCGCGCAACGCATAGAGCCGAACGCCGTCGATCAGCTCGGCGGGAGTCACATGCGAGACCGCGTTGGTGCGGGCCTTGCGCTTTTGTTTCACCGTAAATTCGAGTGCTTCCTTCAGGAAAACATAAGCTTCGCGGTCGTAGCGGGAGTCGTGTTCGAGGAGTTCGTCGAGAGCTTGGAAGAGTCCGTTTTTAGGCATGGAATGAGGTTTAAGGTGCGGCAGAATCATCGGCCAGTCCGGCGGTTTTTTGCGGCTTCACCAGACTCGCCACCACGTCCGTGGACCGTGTGCGCAAGTGATGAATCACGGCCCCGCTCGCCACGGCCAGCAGCACGGCGGCGATTAAGATTTGCTCCCGGATTGTCAGTGAAAACATTCGCGTGCGCAAGATACACGGGTGACGGATATTCGCAATCTCATGAACCTGACGCGCTTCAGCCTGGCCGCCGTGCTGCTGTTTGCCACCGGCGAAGGACCGCTGCATTCGACTGAAACTCCCGCGCCGACTCCGGGTCAAACGGCCGATCCACGGCAGCAGATGAACCAGGAAATCGCCACGCTGCGGACGGCTTTGAGTCTGATGCAACTCAGCCGCGCCAAACAAACCGACGAGCAGATCGCCACCACGCGGAAGCTCTACGACGACTTGATCGAACATTTTCCAAACGAGCCGGAGCCTCATGCGGCGTTTGGCGAATATCTCTTGCTGATCGGACGCAACGAGGAAGCCTTCCAGCAATGGTCCATTGGACTGCAACTCGACCCGCAGCGGGCGGACATTCTCGCGGCGCAATCCGACTTGCTGCTGCAAACCGGACAGATCGTGGCTGCGGCAGACGCGATGGAAAAGGCCGCCCAACTGGAGCCGAAAAACGCCTCGCATCTTTACGGGCTGGCCCACATTTACACGCTGTTCCGCCGCGATCTCATGGCTTCGCGCCACCTCAGCGAGGACGAGATGATCACTCGTGGCACGGAGTATTTCCGCCAAGCCGCCGAGCTGGCTCCAGAAAATCTGATCTACGCCAAGGCTTACGCAGAGACCTTTTACACCCAGCCCCGGCCCGATTGGAAGCTGGCCCGCACGGCTTGGGAATCGCTCCTCGCCCGCTCCAGCGAGAAAGATTTCATTCATACCCAACTCGTCCGGATCAATCTCCAACTCCGCGACAAGGCCGCAGCCAATGCGCATCTCGCCGCGCTCACCGATCCTGCGTTTGCTTCGGTAAAAGCCAAGCTCCAGAGGCAGGTGGACCAGCTTTAGTTCCCTGCAACTTCACGAAATTTTCACTGGAGACGGAGCGGCGCTCGTTTCAGGATGGACGCTTTCCGATGAGCCTGCCAAACCCACGCATTCCCCGTCACGTCGCCGTCATCATGGACGGCAACGGCCGCTGGGCCAAGGAACGCGGGTTGCCGCGAGTCGAAGGTCATCGCAAGGGTGCGGAGACC
This sequence comes from Chthoniobacterales bacterium, assembly GCA_039930045.1. Lineage (NCBI taxonomy): Bacteria > Pseudomonadati > Verrucomicrobiota > Spartobacteria > Chthoniobacterales > Chthoniobacterales bacterium. The sequence continues at coordinate 27,023 of JBDSQB010000008.1, forward strand.
GTCCAGCGCGTGATCGACGGCTGCATTGAGACCGGAGTCGAATTCCTCACGCTCTACGCTTTTTCCATCGAAAACTGGAAGCGTCCCCAACTCGAAGTCAGCGCGCTGATGCGGCTCCTGATCGAGTTTCTCCGCTCGCGGCACCAGGAAATGCTCGATAAAAACATCCGTCTCCGCGTGATTGGCCGACTCTCCGATTTGCCATTGAAGACGTTTGCCCAAGTCGAGAAATCCATCAACGCCACCGCGCAGAACACCGGGCTCACGCTCATTCTTGCCCTCAGCTACGGCTCGCGCACCGAGATCCTCGAGGCGGTGAACAAACTCATCGCGCAGGCTCCGAAAGCACCTGTCACCGAGGAGCAATTCAGCCGCGCGCTTTACACCGCCGACTACCCGGACCCCGACCTGCTCATACGGACTTCGGGTGAAATGCGGCTCTCCAATTTCCTCCTTTGGCAAATGAGTTACGCCGAGATTTACGTCACGAAAAAGCTCTGGCCCGAATTTTCTCGTGAAGATTTTCTCGACGCCATGCGGGATTTTGCGCAAAGAGAGAGGCGCTATGGTGGAATTTAGCCATATCGTCCGATCTCTCACATGCAAACCATCCTCATCGTTGATCCAGAAACTGACTTTCTCGAGTGGGCTCAGCACCAGCTCACTACTCCTGCCACCTCGGTTCTGACCGCCACCACTGCCGACGAAGCCATCCGCCTTTTCGCCAAGGAAGAGCCGGACTTGGTCATTACCGAGACCCATCTGATGCCCTTCAGTGGTATGGAACTCCTCGCCCGCATCCGCCAGCGCGATCCGAATGCGATGGTCATCCTGATCAGCGCGTTTGGCACGACTCAGAGCGTGATCGAGTCGATGAAGCTGGGAGCCTTTGACTTCATCCGCAAGGAAGCGCTCCCATTTAATCTCAAGCCGGTCGTCGATGCCGCGCTCACCTCGCAGGCGGAAATGCGCGCCGCGACTGCTTTCAAACCCCAGCTCACCGTCGAGCAGCACAACGAAAGCATCGTCGGCCAGTCGCCCGCCATGCAGCAGGTCTTCAAAATGATCGGACGCGTCGCCCACAGCGAAGCCCCAGTCATGATCACGGGTGAGTCCGGCTCCGGCAAGGAGCTCGTCGCCCGCGCCATTCACCATTACAGCAACCGCAGCGAGGCCAGCTATCTGGCGATCAACTGCGCCGCCATTCCCGAAAATCTCCTCGAGAGCGAACTCTTCGGTCACGAGAAAGGCGCGTTCACCGGAGCCATCGCCCAGCGCGTCGGACGCTTCGAGCAATGCAACGACGGCACTCTTTTCCTCGACGAAATCGGCGACATGCCACTTCCAGTCCAATCGAAAATCCTCCGCGTCCTCCAGGAGGGCGAATTCTCGCGCGTTGGCGGCAACGTCACCCTGAAGACCGACGTCCGCATCATCGCCGCCACCAATAAAACCCTCGAACAGGAAGTCGCCGCCAAGCATTTCCGCGAGGACTTGTTCTATCGGCTCAACGTCGTCCGCATTCATCTGCCGCCGCTCCGCCAGCGCAAGGAAGACATCCGGCTTCTGGCCGAGTATTTCCTGCAAAAAGTCTCCGTCACCCGGCATGTCCCGCGCATCCGCATCTCCGAGGAAGCCGTCCGCGTTTTGGAAGCCTACCCGTGGCCGGGCAACGTCCGCGAACTGGAAAACACCATCCAGCGCGCTTCCGTTCTCGCCACCAGCGAGGTCCTCATGCCCAAGGACATCCCGCTCGGCATGGCCGCTCCGATCAACGACGACGCCAGCGCTACCGGTGCTGGCGGCGGAACGTCTGGTGGCCTCGCCACCGTCGAGAGTGCGATCGAACTCCTCCTCAGCAAGGCACTCGCCGACAGCAGCATCCAACTCCTCCCCTGGCTCGAGCGCGAATTCACCCTCTACGCCATGCAAACCACCCGTGGCAACCAAGTGAAATCCGCCAAGCTCCTCGGCATCACCCGCGCCACTCTCCGCAAACGCATCGAGCGCTACGGCATCACCAAGGAACTCACCATCCAGTAGCAGAGCCCCCGGGAGCGCACGCGTCTCGCGTGTCTCCAGCGGACGTCTCGTCCGATGGCTGGACGGGAGAGTGCCCCACCAACCCCATGTCCTCCCACAGCTACCAATGGCACTCCGGCTCCTGGCAGCCCTTCTCCGGCATCCCGCTCACCGACCGTGCCTTCCGCCACGGCATGTCGGCCTTTGCCACAATCCGCATTTATCGGGGGAAATACATCAGTCTCCCTGAGCACCTGGCCAAACTCCGCCTCACCTGCGCCCAGCTCGGACTCCGACTCCCTCCGGACGACAGCGCCAGCCTCCCTCCTGGCATTGAGCATGGACTCGCCCGCATCACTGTCACCGCAGGCGACGGTTCTTTTCTCGATCCTTTAAACGACGGACGCCTCTTCCTCGTTCTCACGCCCACCCCTGCCGAGCCTCCCCGGCCCCGCAGCCTCGCCCTCCTCGATACGACTCATACTCCGCTCTTCGCCGGATTGAAGATCGGCAACTACTGGCCCCAGATCGACGCCCGACGCCGCGCAGCCGTCCTCCATTGCGATGAAGCCGTCCTCGTCAACGCCAGCCACCACGTCATCTCCGCCAGCCTGGCCAACCTCTTCGCCTGCATCGACGGCCTCCTCCTCACCCCGCGAGTGAACAGCGGCGCGCGGGCCGGAGTCACCCGCGACTGGGTTCTCAGCCGCGAAGACATCATCGTCGGCGACTTCCACCCCGAGCAACTCCGCGAGGCGAGTGATATCTTCCTCACCAGCAGTGCCTACGGCATCGCCCCCATTGCCTGTCTCGACGGAAAACCCCTCCCCTGCCAATCCATTGGAACTCGCCTCCAAGCCGATTACCTGCACTGGCTCGCCGCCCAGTAGCCTGCCCTGTCCGCTGGAAAACTTCGACAGCCGACCTCCGCTGTGCGCTGTTTATTCGGGTGGACTTGTGAGCAAAAAGGACCACTATGACTCTCGTAAACTGGTAAATCCATCCCGGCAGTCTGTTGTTATGCAAGATGTCCCCCCCGCCTCTTCGGACTCGAAGGAACTCCGTGACTTAAAATCAGCGCTCGATGAGCACGCCATTGTGGCAGTGACCGATCCGCAGGGCCGCATCCTGGAGGCAAATGACCGGTTTTGCGCGATCTCGCAGTATTCGCGGGAGGAGCTGATCGGGCAGGATCATCGGCTGATCAACTCGGGGCACCATTCCAAGGAGTTCATGCGCACTCTTTGGAGCACGATTAGCCAGGGCAAGGTGTGGAAGGGGGAGATCAGGAACCGGGCGAAGGACGGCACTCACTACTGGGTGGATTCAACCATAGTGCCATCCCTCGATGAAGCTGGGAAACCCCGCCAGTATCTGGCGATCCGCCAAGACATCACTGCGCGCAAGCAGGCCGAGGAGGCCAGCCGGTGGCTGGCAGCGATCGTGAATTCCTCGGAGGACACCATTATCGGCAAGACTCTGGAAGGCATCGTCACGAGTTGGAATCCGGGTGCGGAGCGGATGTTTGGCTATCGGGCGGAGGAAATGATCGGACGATCGATCCTGCACCTGTTTCCCCCGGAGCTGGAGCACGAGGAGAGCGAATTGATCAATCGGATTGCCCGTGGAGAGTGCGTGAGGCATTTCGACACCAAGCGAAAGTGCAAGGATGGCTCCGTGTTGAATGTATCCGTCACCCTGTCGCCGATCATGGACGAGGAGGGCCGGATCGTCGGGGTGTCGAAGATTGCCCGCGACATTACGGAGCGGAAAAAGGTGGAGGAAAACCTGCGGGCGACCCATGAGCAGTTGCATCAATTACTGGAACATAGTCCGGCGATTATCTACGCCGGCAAGTGGGTGGATGGAGAGGCCGTCCCGTATTTCGCCAGTGCCAACATTGTCCAGATTCTAGGATATCTGCCCGAGGAAGCCCTGCGACCCGAGTGGTGGACGGAGCAGTTGCACCCCGAGGACGAGGAGCGTGTGCTGGCCAGCCTGCAGGAGACCTTCAACCACGGCACGAGCCGCACAGAATTTCGCCTACGCCACAAGGACGGCACCTATCGCTGGATGGACGACAATCGCCGCCTCGTCCGCACGCCCGAGGGCGATCCGGAAGAGATCATCGGCGTCTGGAACGACGTGACCGAGCGCCGGAAGCTGGAGGAGCAATACCGCCAGGCGCAAAAGATGGAGGGCATCGGCCAGCTCGCCGGGGGCGTGGCGCACGACTTCAATAACATTCTCGCCATTATCCAGATGCAGGCCGAGCTGATGGCGATCAGCGGCGGCCTCTCCGATGTGCAGAAGGAGTTTGCGGACGAGATCAACATCACGGTCCAGCGCGCTGCGGCGCTCACCCGCCAACTCCTCCTCTTCAGCCGGCGCGAGGTCTTCCAGCCCCGCGACCTGGACCTGAACGACTCCATTACCAGCACCACCAAGATGCTCAACCGCATCCTCGGCGAAAACGTGCAGATGCAGCTCAAACTCGCCTCGATGCCCATGTTCATCCATGCCGACGCAGGCATGATGGATCAGATCCTCATGAATCTGGCCGTCAACGCCCGCGACTCTATGCCCGAGGGCGGTCACATCATCATCGAGACCGAGGGCGTGCATTTCGACGAGTTGGCTGCCACCCAGGCCACCCAGGCACGGGTCGGCTCGTTCGTGCGGCTCAGCGTCAGCGACAGCGGCTGCGGCATTCCCCCGGAGCTGCTCGCGAAGATCTTTGAGCCCTTCTTCACCACCAAGGAAGTGGGCAAGGGCACCGGGCTCGGTCTCGCCACCGTTTTCGGCATCGTCCAGCAGCACCAAGGCTGGGTGAATGTTTATAGCGAGATCAACCACGGCACCACCTTTCGCATTTACCTGCCGCGTCTGGTTCGGAATGAATCGAAGCTCACCGCCGCTTCGCCCGAAGCCATGCCCATGGGCACCGAAACCATCCTGATCGCGGAGGACGATCCCGCTCTGAGGCTCTCCGTTCGCACCGCCCTCAGCTACCTCGGCTACCGCATCCTCGAAGCCCCTACCGGAGTCAAGGCGGTGGACGTCTGGAATCAGAACCGGGAGGAAATCAGTCTCCTGCTCACCGATCTCGTCATGCCCGACGGCATGTCTGGCAAAGCCCTCGCTGAACGGCTGATCGGCGAGAACCCCCAGCTCAAGGTGATCTTCATGAGCGGCTACAGCGCCGAGATCGTGGGCAAGGATTTCCCCCTCAAGGAAGGGGTGAACTTCCTCACCAAGCCCTTTGCCGCCGCCAAGCTCGCCCACGCCGTGCGAAACGTCCTCGACGGTTGACTTCATCCGGCGGCGGGGGAAGTTCGGGGTCCGATGAGGGGACTTTCAGTGTTATGACGGGATTGTTGCAGGCCGTGGGAGCGTTGCCGGCGCTGCGCAAGCGGCTGGAGGCGATCCGGAAAAAAAGAAATGCCGTGGAGTTCAGCCATGTGGCGGAGGCGGCGCAGGCGTTCGTAGTGGCTTGGCTGGCCTCGGAGTTGGACTGCGCTCTGTGGGTGGTGTGCGAGAATCTGCGGGAGCAGGAGCGGGTGCATAATGAGTTGCTCACCTGGCACCCGGACGGGGCGTTGTTTCTTCCAGAGATCGAGGCGTCCATCGTGGAGAATGCGATTCCCGACCCGGAGATCGCGGCGGAACGGCTGGAGGTGCTGCAACGGCTGGCCAAACCGGGGCGCAAGGTGGTCGTGCTCACGCGTCAATCGCTGGAAGGCGCTGTGCCAGCGGCGTCGGCCATGCAGAAGCAAAGCGCGCGGCTGGCGCGGGGTCAGCGGCTGGACCGGGAGGAATTGGTCGGGAAACTGGTGGCGGCGGGTTACGAGGGTGTGCCGCAAGTGGCGTTGAGGGGGCAATTTTCCGTGCGAGGGGGCATCCTGGATGTCTTCTCCTGGCAGCACACGCAGCCGGTGCGGCTGGAGTTCTTTGATGATGAGATCGAGTCGATTCGCAGCTTCGATCTGGATGAGCAGACGTCGGTGGAGGTGCTGGATGTGTGCCAGGTGTTGCTGGGCGACCTCGAGCAGAAGCTGGTGCCGTTGCGGAGTTACCTGGAGAAAACGGCGGTAACAGTCGAGTTAGGGAGCACTCTGGAGGAGGCGCAGGTGCGGATCCTGGAGGGCGCGGCGGAGGGCGGCGACTCGGTGGAAGACTACGCGGGGGCATTCTTTCCGCAGAACTTCGGGGAGTTGGAGGCGGGCGATCTGATCGTGGAGGAGGCCAAGCGCGAGGCGCTCTTCCGTCAACTCCGGGAGTGGGATCGTGATGGGTGGCGGATGGTGCTTTTCTGCAACAACGAGGGAGAAACGGAGCGGTTTCAGGATTTGCTGAAGGATCACGAGGTGGAGTTGGCGCGGCTGACGTTTGCCGAGGGGAGTCTGGCCCGTGGTTTTACCTGTCCCGAGGCGCGTCTGGCGGTGCTGACGGATGGGGAAATCTTTGGGCGGTATCAGAATAACCGGAGCCGCCGGCTGGCCCTCCGTCGGGCTCGGGTGCAGGCGCAGCGGAGTCAGATCGATTTCAGCGAGCTCACGGAAGGAGATTTCGTGGTGCATCTGGAGCACGGCATTGGGCGGTTTCTGGCGCTGGAGACGTTTGAGCGCGATGGCAATGAGCAGGAGGTGCTGGTGCTGGAGTTTAAGGACGATGCGAAGCTCTACGTGCCGCTGGAGCAGGCGTTCCTGGTGTCGAGATACGTTGGAGTCGGCAAGCGGACGCCGGATCTGAGCGCGCTGGGCGACGCGAAATGGGCGAAGGCAAAGAAGGCGGCGGAGAAGGCGGTGTTCGATTACGCGGCGCGGCTGCTTTCGATCCAGGCGGAGCGGGAAACGACGCAGGGCTATGCGTTTCCACCCGATGGAAAGTGGCAGCACGAGTTTGAGAGCGCCTTCGTTTACAAGGAGACCCCGGATCAATTGACAGCCATCGCGTCGTCGAAGGAGGACATGGAATCGACCCGCCCGATGGACCGGCTGATCTGCGGCGACGTGGGCTTTGGCAAGACGGAGGTGGCGATCCGCACGGCCTTCAAGGCAGTGATGGGTGGCAAGCAGGTGGCGATCCTCGTGCCGACGACGGTGCTGGCGCAGCAGCATTACCAGAATTTCCGGGAGCGGATGTCGGATTACCCCGTGACAATTGAAATGATGAGCCGTTTCCGGACGGCGGCGGAGCAGCGGAAGACGGCCCAGGGTTTAACCGATGGCACGGTGGACATTGTGGTCGGCACGCACCGGCTGATCTCGAAGGACATCCAATTCAAGGACTTGGGTTTGGTCGTGGTGGACGAGGAGCAGCGATTCGGGGTGTTGCATAAGGAGAAATTCAAGGAGCTTTTTAAGAAGGTGGACGTGCTGACGTTGTCCGCAACGCCGATCCCGCGAACGCTCTATTTGTCGTTGATGGGGGCTAGGGATATGTCGGTGATCGAGACGCCGCCGCAGAACCGACTGCCCGTGGAGACGGTCGTCTGCGGCTACGATGAGCGGATCATTCGCGACGCGATTAACCGGGAATTGGGGCGTCAGGGGCAGGTCTATTTCCTGCATAACCGCGTGATGACGATCGAGAAAGTGGCCAGTCGAGTTAGGGAACTATGTCCGCAGGCGCGCATCGGGATCGGGCACGGCCAGATGGATGAGCACGAGCTGGAAGACGTCATGAGGGCGTTCATCGACGGCGAATTCGACGTGCTTATTTCCACGACGATCATCGAGAGCGGGATCGACATTCCGAACGCGAACACGATCATCATCGACCGCGCGGATCGTTTCGGGCTGGCGGATTTGTATCAGCTCCGGGGTCGCGTCGGCCGGGCGCAGCACAAGGCTTACGCGTATCTCATGCTGCCGCGCGACCTGATGACTGTCGGTGCCGCGCGGAAACGAGTGAACGCGATCAAGCAGTATTCGAGTCTCGGCGCGGGCTTCAAAATCGCCATGCGCGACCTGGAGATTCGCGGCGCGGGAAACGTCCTCGGCACAGCCCAGAGCGGGCATATTATCAACGTCGGGTTCGACCTTTATTGCCAGTTGCTGCGGCAGGCGGTGTCGAAGATGAAGGGCGAAAAAGTAAAGCCGCGCATCGAGATTTATATCGGACTCGACTTCGTTTCCCTCAACGAAGCCGAATGGCTGCGCGAGCCGCAACTGGCTCCGGCGTTTCTCCCGGCGAGCTACATTTCCGAGCCGAAAGTCCGCATCGCCGCCTACCGCGCTCATGCGGAGGTGAACAATCCCGGTCAACTCGCCAAGCTCCGCAAAACCTGGCGCGACCGCTTCGGCCCCCTCCCCGACGCCGTGGAAAATCTCCTGCGCCTGTCCGATCTCAAGCTAGCCGCCGCCGCTTCCAAGATCACTCGCGTGGAGGTGCGCGAAAGCAAGGTCATGCTCACGCGCGGCGGCGATTACATCCTCCTCGGCGGTAAGTTTCCCCGCTTGACTTCAAATTCGCCGGAAATAGCTTTGGCGGACCTTTTGACCCTGCTGAAGAAGTTCTAACTCGAATCCATGTTTATCAATCGCCTGCTCCGCACCGCCTGTGTGCTGTCCGTTTTCACCTCATTTGCGGGCCAGCTCGTGGCCGAACCCGAGGTTCTCGACGGCATCGCGGCCGTGGTCAACAAGGAGGTCGTCACCTTCTCCCAAGTCCGCGAAATGGTCGCCCCGCGCGAGCGCGCCCTGCGCCAGGCCTACTCGGGAGCCGATCTGGAGGCCAAGGTCAAGTTGCTGCGCGAGAACGCCTTGCAGGAATTGATCGACCGCCAGCTCATTCTCCAGGACTTCAAGAAGAACGATTTCAAACTCCCTCCCTACGTCATCGAGGAGCACATTAAAACAATCATCCGCGAGGAGTTTGGCGGCGATCGCGGAGCCTTCATTCGCACCCTCCAGGCGCAGGGTTACACGCTCAGCAAGTTCAAGGAAATGGAGATGAACAAGATCATCGTCCAGGCCATGCGCGGCCAGAAAGTGAAGAGCAATCTCGCCATTCCGCCGACGAAAGTGCGCGACTATTACGACAGCCACCGGCAGGAATTTGCCGCCAACGAATCCGTGCAACTCCGCATGATCGTCATTCCCAAGCAGTCGCCGGACGGCGGCAGCGCCACGGCCCAGAAGGAACTCGTCAGTGAAATCCGGGCCAAGATCAAAAACGGCGCGGACTTTGCCAAGATGGCCCAGCTTTATTCCCAGGATAGCTCGGCTGATGTCGGCGGCGAATGGGGCTGGATCGACAAAAAGACGCTCAACCCAGCGCTCACGGAGGCTGCGTTCGCCTTAAAGCCGGGTGAGGTCGGCCCGGTTTTTGAGCAGGCCAGCAACTATTACCTGATGAAAGTCGAGGCCCGCAAAGAGCCGACTTACGCTCCATTCGATACGGTGAAAAAGGACATTGAGGCCAAACTCCTCGGCGAGGAACGCCAGAAGGCGTCCGAAAAGTGGCTGATCGAGTTGCGCAACAAAGCCTACATCAAACGCTTCTAGCCCCGAAGTGAGCCGCAGGTCAGCGGATTCATTTCACCAATAACATGCGACTCGCCATCACTTTGGGAGACCCCGCGGGCATCGGACCTGAAGTCGTCGATGCCGCCCTCGATCACCTGCCGAAAGGGGTGAAAGTCACCCTGCTCGGACGCGCTCGAAACCCCGGCGAGCCTGATCTCGCTGGAGCCCAGGCCGCCTGGGACGCCCTGGAGGAGGCCGCCCATCTCGCCATTAAAGGCAAGATCGACGCCATCGTCACCGGCCCCGTCAGCAAGCATCAGCTCCACCAGATCGGCTACCCGTTTCCGGGCCAGACCGAGTTCTTTGCAGTGCGCTCCAAGACGCCGAACTACGCCATGTGCCTCACCGGCGGCAACCTCACCGTCGCCCTCGTCACCGCCCACATCCCGTTGCGACACGTCACGCTGACCACGCCGGAAATCATCCGGGTTTCCCGCCTGCTCGCCAGCCATCTACGAAGACGCGGCATCGTCAAACCCGCCATCGCCATCGCTGGATTCAACCCCCACGCGGGGGAAAATGGCGACCTCGGCACCGAGGAAATCGACATCATTGCGCCCGCCGTCGCCGCGTTGCAGAAGGAGAAACACGCCAGCTTCGCCGGTCCATTTCCGCCCGACACGATTTTTCATCAGGCCGCCATCCTGCACAAATGGGACGGCGTCGTTTGCATGTATCACGATCAGGGCCTGATTCCGCTCAAACTCCACGCGTTTGACGAAGGGGTGAACGTCACGCTCGGGCTCCCCTTCGTCCGCACCAGCCCCGACCACGGCACCGCCTTCGACATCGCCGGCAAAGGCATCGCCTCGCCAAAAAGCATGATCGCCGCGCTGCACCTCGCCATCGCCCTCGCCACTTCCCAGCACTAACTTCGCATGACGAAATACCTCAAAGTCTTCGACATCGCGCTGCAAAACACCTTCGTTTATCGCTGGAATTTCCTCTTGCGCTCCCTCTTCGGACTCGTCCCGCTCGCGGGTACCATTTATATCTGGGGCGCGATCTTTCACGAGCGGCAGGCTGCCATCGGCGTTTACGATTACTCCAGCATGATCTTTTATTTCATGCTCATCATCGTCGCGGAAAGCCTTATCACCCCCACCGAGGACGAATGGCAAATCGCCGCCGACATTCGCGATGGCCAGCTCAATTCCTTCCTCACCAAACCGATCGATTACCTCGTTTATCGCCTCAGCCTCTTCGCCGGTTATCGCCTGCTTTACACCGTCGTCACCCTGCCCTTCATCCTCCTCATTTTCTGGATGCTGCGCGAACACATCACCCTTCCGGCGCACGGTATCACCTGGCTTTACACCGTCATTTCACTGGGACTCGCCGCCATTTTGCAATTTCTCATCGCCTACTCGCTGGCCATGTTTGCCTTCTGGATTTTGGAAATCTCCACCATCGTCTTCATCCTCTACAGCTTTGAATACTTCCTCAGCGGCCAGCTTTTCCCGCTCGACATCATGCCCGCATGGTTCCAGCGCTTCCTCGATTTTCTTCCCTTCAAATACGAGCTCTACTTCCCCATCGCCGTCTTTCTGGAAAAAATGAAGCCCGCCTTGCTCCTGCAAGGCTTCCTCTTCCAAATCGCCTGGGTCGCGATCCTCTACGGCATCGCCCGCCTGCTCTGGCGCCGGGGCCTCCGCAAATACTCCGCCGTCGGCGGGTGATCAGGCCGTCCGTCCGCAGCAGGCTTTGAATTTTTTGCCGCTGCCGCAGGGACAAGGATCGTTTCGGCCAACGCTGGGAGCAGCCGCACGTTTGGGCAGGTCGAGCGTCAGAGTTTGCGCTCCGCCATCGCCGCCGGTGCTGGCGTCGGGTGCCTGTTGGTGAACCATCAACGTCGGAAGATTGGCGAGGAATTTCTCAAAAGCCATCAGGTTGGTCGTGCTGCGGAAGAGATTGTTGAGGATCTCACCCCGGATGTTGCCCATCAGCTCGACGAACATGGCGTAGGCCTCGTTTTTGTATTCCACGAGCGCATCTTTCTGGCCGTATTGGCGGAGGTAGATGCCTTCGCGGAGGGCGTCCATGCCGTAAAGATGCTCCTGCCAGAGGCGGTCGATGGCGTTGAGGAGGATGTAACGCTCAAGGCTTTGCAGGGCGAGATCGTCCTCGTGCTCGGCTTTGCTGGTGTAGGCTTTTTTGAGGCGCTCAACGAGAAAGGCGGAGTTGCCGGCGGTGTCGCGGGTCTCAAATTGGGCGTTCTCGGCGGTGAGCCCGAGCGGGAACGTCGTGTTGCACCAATGCAGGAGCGCGCCGTAGTTCGGCTCCTCGCCGTTCGGCTTGTCGAGAAACTCAGAGACTTTGACCGGGATGGCCTCGTCGATGGTTTCAAAAATGAGTTTGCGCGGTTCCTCGCCGTCGATGGCGTCGTTTCGGAAGCCGTAAACGACTTCGCGCTGTTTGTTCATCACGTCGTCGAAGTCGAGCGTGCGTTTGCGCATGAGGTAATCGCGTTGCTCGACGCGCTTTTGGGCGGTCTCGACGCTGCGATTGAGCCACGGATGCTCCAATTCCTCACCATCGGCGAGGCCGAAGCGCTCCATGATGCGGGTCATGCGGTCGGCGGCGCCGAAGTTGCGCATAAGGTCATCCTCGAAGCTGACGTAGAATCGACTGGAACCCGGATCACCCTGGCGCGCGCAACGTCCGCGCAACTGGCGGTCCACGCGGCGCGATTGGTGGCGCTCGGTGCCGACGACATGGAGCCCGCCGACTTCGGTGACGCCCGGCCCGAGTTTGATGTCGGTGCCGCGTCCGGCCATGTTTGTGGAAATGGTGACGCTTCCGGCGATGCCGGCGCGAGAGACGATCTCGGCTTCTTGCAGGTGGTATTTCGCGTTGAGAATAGTGTGAGGAATTTTCTCACGCTTCAACATTCGGCTGATCAATTCACTAGCCTCGACGCTGACCGTGCCGACGAGAACGGGCTGGTTGCGAGCGTGCGCCTCTTTGATTTCGGCGATGACGGCGTTGTATTTTTCGCGACGGGTTTTGTAGATTTTGTCGTTGCCGTCGATGCGTTTGATCGGGCGGTTCGTCGGGATGACGATCACGTCTAATTTGTAAATGTCGTGCAACTCGGTTGCCTCAGTTTCGGCGGTGCCGGTCATACCGCCGAGTTTTTCGTAAAGGCGGAAATAATTCTGAATCGTGATCGTTGCGAGCGTCTGCGTTTCGCGATCAATCTGCACGCCTTCCTTGGCTTCGACGGCTTGGTGCAACCCATCGCTCCAACGGCGTCCGGGCATTTTGCGGCCGGTGTTTTCATCGACGATGATGACTTTGTTTTCCTCGACGACGTATTCGACGTCCTTCTCGAAGAGGCAGTAGGCCTTCAAAAGTTGCGAGATGTTGTGGATGCGCTCGCTTTGAAAATCGAACTGCTTCTGGCGCTCCTGCTTGAGAGCTTCGCGTTGCTCGGCGGGCGTCTCTTTGTTCATGTCGATCTCGGAAAACTCCGTGATCAAATCGGGCAAAACGAACGCTTCCGGCTCGTCAGGATTCAAAAAATCGCGCCCCATATCAGAGAGATCGGCCTCGTGAGCTTTCTCGTCGATGGTGAAGAAAAGCTCCTCTTTTAGCGCAAACAATTCGTCCTTTTTCGTGTCGCCGTAGAAGGAAAGCTCGGCCTTATCCATGGCCTTGCGCTTTTCGTGATCTTCCATCATGCGGAAGAGCGCCTTGTTGCGCGGCTGGCCGAGTTTGCACTTGAACATGAGCACGCCCGCAGTCACGGAGTCGCCGCGCTGAAACGCCAGATCGGCGTCCGAAATGAGTCGCGTGCAAAGCTGCGTTTGCTTGCGCACGAGCTGATCGACGAGCGGGCGGAACTTGTCGTATTGATGCGTGCTGACCGTGGCCGGACCGGAAATAATCAGCGGCGTGCGAGCCTCGTCGATCAGGATCGAATCGACCTCATCGACAATCGCATAATAGTAGCCGCGCTGGACTTGCTGCTCCTTCGTCGTCGCCATGCCGTTGTCGCGCAGGTAATCGAAGCCAAACTCGGAATTCGTCCCATACGTGATGTCGGCGGCGTATTTTTCCCGACGCTGCGACGGCTGGTCGTCGTGCTGCGTGGCGGTGCAAGTCAGACCGAGAAATGTGTAAAGCTGGCCCATCCATTCGGCGTCGCGGCGGGCGAGATAATCATTGACCGTGACGACGTGAACGCCGCGTCCGGTGAGCGCGTTCAGGTAAACGGGGCAGGTCGCGACGAGCGTTTTGCCCTCACCCGTGGCCATTTCGGAAACGCGTCCGTTGTGCAGGACCATGCCGCCGATGAGCTGCACGTCGAAGTGGACCATGTTCCAAGTTTCCAGGTGATCGCAGACGAGCGCCTGATGCTTGCGCTCGGCGAGCCGGCGGGCGGCGTTTTTGACGACGGCAAATGCCTCGGGAAGGATTTCATCCAAGCGACGGGCGAGAAGATCGTAGTCCTCAATCGCATGTAACTCCGCTTGCCACGCTTTCGTCTTGGCGCGCAAATCGTCGTCGGAAAGTGAGTGGAGTTTCAGTTCAATCTCGTTGATTTTGGCAACGGTCGGCCCGAGGCGTTTGATTTCGCGCTGGTTCTTGGAGCCAACGATTTTTTTGAGAAGCCAGTTAATCATACAGGGAAATTATTTGGAGCCGGGACGCGTCAGGGGAATCGCAGCCAGATCAGGCGGAAGCTGATCGGCGGCCCAGGTCTCGACATGGAGTTTGAGCAGACTGAGAAAAGGGCAGCCGAAGTCTGGCGTCTGGTCGCCGCTGCGATCCACGAGCGTGCCGACAGCGGCGACGATTCCGCCGTATTGCTGGACAATGGCGATGGTCTCGGCGACGCGGCCGCCTTTGGTGACGACATCCTCCAGCACGAGAAAACGCTCGCCGGGTGTGATCGTGAAGCCTCGGCGCAGCACGAGCGCGTTATTTTCCTTCTCGGCGAAGATATGTTTCTTACTCAACTGGCGGCCAATTTCGTGTCCCACAAACAGCCCGCCAATCGCTGGGGAGATGACCGTGTCCGCGTCGATGTGACACATTTTTTCCGCTAGCTGACCGCAGACTTGCGCCGCGATCACGGGATATTGCAGGAGCAGCGCACACTGGAAAAATTGCCGGCTGTGCAGACCCGAGCGCAACACGAAATGCCCCTCGAGAAGCGCATTCGTCTGGCGAAACAGGTCTAGGATTTCCTCGGACATCGAATTTTAAGGAGCAGCGATGACTTCGATCTCGACCCGCGAGCCTTTTGGCAAACCGGCGACCTGAATCGTGGACCGGGCCGGATAAGGCTCGGTGAAATACTTCGCGTAAACGGCGTTCATCTCGCCGAACTCCGCGAGATCCATCAGGAAGACGGTCGTTTTCACCACGTTCGCAAATGTGAAACCCTTCGCCGCCAGCACCCCGCGAATATTTTCGCAAACCTGAGTGGCTTGCTCAGTCACCGTCGTGCCGACCAGCTCGCCCGTGGTCGGATCGAGTGGAATCTGACCCGCGCAGAGAAGGAGCGACCCCGTCCAGACGGCTTGCGAGTAAGGGCCGACTGCGGCGGGAGCTTCGGTGGTGCTGATAATTTCTTTCATTACGGGTCAATTTTAGGGCAGACAAACTATCATTCGGGCCGGGGGTGTCAATCCGTGGTATGGCTCTGCCACCAGAAGAAAGTCCGGCGCATGAACCGTCGAAATACACTGCGACTCATTTATGCATCTGCCCCGGACTTGTTCCACGATACACAACGACATGAATGTTCTCATAGTCGAAGACGACCGCACCACGCGACAGGTGATGAATCATCTGATCTCGGTGCGAGGACATCAAATCACAGCCTGCTCCAGCGCGGAGGAAGCCGAGACGGCCTTGGAGACGAATAACTTCGAAGTCGTCATTCTCGACTGGATGCTCCCGGGAAAGACGGGCCCGGAATTTTGCCGCTGGCTGCGCGGCCGGCCCGGTGGCGACGATATTTATGTGCTCCTCATCACAGCCCGCGCAACACCTGCCGACCTCGATGAGGCGCTCGATGCCGGTGCCAACGATTACTTGGTAAAACCATGGGAGATCGAAATTTTCCGATCCCGTCTGCGCATCGCCGAGCGGCAGGTCGTGGACATCGCCGAACGCCGCAAAAGCCGCATCGCTCTCAATGATTCCAACCAGCGCCTCGAACGCCTCGCCCTCGTGGCCCGCCAGACGCAAAACGGCGTGGTGATTCTCAATGCCAAAGGCGAGGTCGAATGGGCCAACGCCGCCTTTGGAAACATGATCCGGCTGAACTCGAAGTCGATCGTGGCCAATGATTTCACCCAGATGCTCGCCGGCGTCGAGTCGGCCCAGCGTCTGGAAATGGAAGAAGCTATCGCCATGGGCCGCGCGAGTGAGGGTGAATTGGCGCTTCTCGGCAACGACGGCGCGAAGCACTGGCTGCATTATTCCCTAACTCCGCTGGAGTCGGACAAGGGCGTTTCGCGTGGCCAGGTCTGCCTTTTCTCGGATATCACAATGGTCAAAAAAGCGGACGAGGAACGCTTCAAGACCAGCAAGATCGAGTCGCTCGGCGTGCTCGCAGGCGGCATCGCACACGACTTGAATAACATTCTCACCGTCATCAGCGGCAATATCTCCCTGGCCCGCCTCTGCATGGACGGCACCCGCGACAAAGCGCTCGAGCACCTCGACACAGCGGACAAGGCCTCCTTCCGTGCGGCCGATTTGTCGAAGCAACTCCTCACGTTTGCCAAGGGCGGCGACCCGCTCAAGCAGGTCATCGACATCAAGGAACTCGTGGAAAAAGCCACCAAGTTTGCCCTCTACGGTTCGAATCTGACTTGTCTCTTCGCCATTCCGAGGCTCCAGAAAGTGCAGGCCGATCCGTATCAAATCGAGCAGGCGGTCAACAATATCGTCATCAACGCCCGCGAAGCCATGCCCCATGGCGGCAAGCTCCAGGTCCGTGGCCACAACGAAACCCTCGCCGAATCCAATCCCTACGATCTCGTTCCGGGCGAATACATTCGCATCTCATTCGCCGACAATGGACCCGGCATCGAGCCGGGCGTTTGGCCGCAGATTTTCGATCCCTATTTCACGACCAAACCCACCGGCAGCGGCCTGGGTTTGACGATTGCCTTCTCGATCATCACGAAACACGGCGGACGCATCCTCGCGGAGCCGGTGCCGAGTGGCGGGGCGGTTTTCAACGTCTTTTTGCCTGTGGCCAACATCAGCACCGGAGAAGAAACCACCGAGCTGGAGACGAGCGACGGCCAGCGCACGGTGCTTTGCATGGACGATGAACCGACCATCCGCGAACTCACCTCTGCCATGCTCACGATGTCCGGCTATCAGGTCGTCACCACCCGCGACGGCACGGAGACGCTCGCCGCCTACACCGAGCAAATGCGGAAGGGGAAAAAATTCGACGCCGTCATCCTCGACGCCACCATTCCCGGCGGCATGGGCGGCGTCGAAACGATCAAGGCCCTCATCCACATCGACCCCGAAGTGCGGGCCATCATTTGCAGCGGCTACTCCGACGAATCGGCTCTGGCTGCCATGGAAAGTTTCGGCTTCAAAGCCTCCCTGCCCAAGCCCTTCACCAGCAAGCAACTTGAGGCCCTCATCGACAAAGTCATCCGCCAGGCTGCGTAGCTGGGCAGTCGGGAAATCGCCTGCTTTTTTCCTTCGTCTCTTCGCGCCTTCGTGGTTCATCTTTGCCACATGAAACTGCGTTGCCTCGCGCTGCCCCTCGTCCTCATCGTTGCATTGTCCCTCTCCGGCTGCGGCCCGTCCCTGCCCACTTGGGAACCGCCCCTGCGCCGGGCGGAGTTTCAGAAAGTTCGCACCACCGCCTACACCCATAGCGAGTCCGATCATATTCGCTACGGAGTCAAAAACGCCCTCGGCACTCCCCTCCTCTACGGCACGGTAAAGAGCGCCGCCGCCGACTGGGGCCGCTGGCCTGCGGGCACCGTCTTCAAAATCTTGGCCACCGGCGAAGTCTATGAAGTCGATGATTACGGCTGGGCCCTCGCCGGACGCAACACCATCGACCTCTACAAACCGACCCGCAGCGAAATGAACCGCTGGGGCGTCCAGCGCGTCACCATCCAAATCCTCGAATGGGGCGACCTCCGCAAAAGCCGCCGCGTCCTCGCCCCGCGCAAAAAATACAAACACGTCAAACGCATGTTGGCCGAGATCGACGACCAGCTTTAATCCAAGAACTGCTGGCCTTTGCATTCGAGTAACATCACATTCCGCCAATGACCATCTGGGACTACGCCAACCCTCAACTCCGCGACCTCGTGGCCTACATTCCGGGCAAACCCATCGAGGATGTCGCCCGCGAACTCGGGCTCGAACCCGCGCAAATCATCAAGCTCGCCTCCAACGAAAATCCGCTCGGCCCCTCGCCGCTCGCCAAGCAGGCCATGATCGAGGCTCTCGACCGCGCCCACTTCTATCCCGATGGCGGCGGCTACTATCTGCGCGAGGCCATTGCCAAAAAAACAGGGTTGAGTCTCAATCAAATCATCCTCGGCAACGGCTCGAACGAGATCATCGAATTTCTCGGCCACGCCTTTCTCCAGCCGGGTGATAACATCATCGTCGCAGAGCACGCCTTCGTCGTTTACAAGATCATGGCCAAGCTCGCCGGTGCTAGTACCATCGAAGTCGCCGACCCCGGGTTTAAGCACGATCTGCCTGCGATGTTAGCAGCCATCACGCCGCGCACGAAACTCATCTTCGTGGCGAATCCTAACAATCCTACCGGCACACTGGTCGGCCAGGCCGAGATCGATGCGTTTGTTAGTCAGGTGCCGCCCAACGTCATCGTGGTTTTCGACGAGGCTTACTACGAATTTCTGCGCACTCCGGTGGACACGTTGAAGTTTCTAACCTCGCACGACAACGTCATCGTTCTCCGCACGTTTTCCAAAATTCAGGGGCTCGCCAGTCTGCGCATCGGCTATGGACTCGCCAGCGAGGCGCTTATTTCCGTGCTGCAAAAAACGCGGCAACCTTTCAATGCCAACGCCATCGCCCAGGCGGGCGCGCTGGCAGGTTTGCTCGACGAAAACCATCAGGAAACCACGCGTCAGATCACTTTCGAGGGACGCGATTACTTGGAAACTCAGTTCGCCATCCTTGGGCTCGAATACGTCCCGAGCGAGGCGAATTTCGTTCTCGTGAAAGTTGGCGACGGCGCGAAAGTCTTTCAGGCGATGTTAGAAAAGGGCGTCATCATCCGCGCGATGGGCGAATACAAATTGCCCGAGTGGATTCGCGTCTCCGTCGGCACCATGGAGCAAAACCGGCGCTTCATCGAGGAGTTGCGCTCCTATCTCGCGTCCTAGCTAATGACCGACACGATCTCGGCCATTTCCTCTCCGTTTGGCGAAGGCGCCATCGGGGTTTTGCGTCTGAGCGGACCACAAAGCCATTCGATTCTAACTCGACTCTTCTCCGGCAAACTAGCTAAGGCGCGTGAGTTGAGTCACGGTCGATTGGAGAAGGACGGCACCATGTTAGACGACGTGCTCGCCACGAAGTTCGACGCGCCACGCAGCTACACCGGTGAGGACATGGCGGAGATTTTCTGCCACGGCGGATTGCTTGTCACACGGCGAATTCTTGATGCTTTGTTAGAAGAAGGCGCGCGCCTCGCCGAGCCGGGCGAGTTTTCCTTCCGCGCCTTTTCCAATGGCAAAATGGATCTCACCCAGGCCGAGGCAGTGATGGATGTGATCCACGCCCAGACCGACCTCGCCCTGCGCGCCTCGCAGCAGCAACTCGCCGGACGCCTCGGACACGCA
Source organism: Chthoniobacterales bacterium (assembly GCA_039930045.1). NCBI lineage: Bacteria > Pseudomonadati > Verrucomicrobiota > Spartobacteria > Chthoniobacterales > Chthoniobacterales bacterium. The sequence goes on from JBDSQB010000008.1 coordinate 46,401, forward strand.
ATGGACGCCCTGCGCACGTCGCTTCTGCAAATCCTCGCGCACCTGGAGGCTTACATTGATTTTCCAGACGAAGACATCGATCCCGATACCGGCCAATCGTTTCTAACTCGCATCGAAACTGTTAGCACCGAAATCGCCAAACTCCTCGCCACGGCGGACCGCGGACGCATTCTTCGCGAGGGTGTTAGAACCGTCATCTACGGCGAGCCGAACGTCGGCAAAAGCTCCCTGCTCAACGCGCTCTCCGGCTTTGACCGCGCGATTGTTAGTCCGACACCCGGCACGACTCGCGATGTGATCGAGGAAAGTGTGAACATCGGCGGCATCCGATTGATTCTGATGGACACAGCGGGCATTCGCGACACGAGCGACGAAATCGAAAAACAAGGCGTCGCCCGCAGCCAGAAGGCGCACGACGAGGCGGATCTCATCATCGAAGTCCACGCGGCGAATCTGCCATTGCCATCTAACTCGAATGTTAGCAAAAACACCTTGTTAGTCGCCAACAAAGCCGACCTCGGCGTGCATCCGAGCTGGACGGATCACGCGGTGCTGGTGAGTTGTCTCCAGGAAACGGGCTTCGACGATCTGGAGGCGGCCATTCTCCAGAAAGTCTTTGGAGGCGGCGCACAGCTCGACAACGCTTCCGCCGCGATTAATGCGCGCCACAAAAACTGCCTGCAACGCGCCCAATCCGGTTGCATCGCCGCGATGACCGGCCTCCGCGAAAACCTCGCCATCGAGCTGATTTCCATCGAACTCCACTCGGCGCTCGACGCCATCGGCGAGGTGATGGGCAAGGTCGAGAGCGACGACATTCTCGGCGAAATCTTCAGCACTTTTTGCATCGGAAAATGAGATCACTCCTTCACTTCGGCTACGAAAAAATCGTCCGGCCCGCCTTCTTCTCGCTCGACGCCGAAAAGGCGCATCACGCCGCCATGAGTTCGCTTGCCCGGCTCTCGCGGCATCCGGCTTTGCTCACGATTTTGAGCAAATTGCTCACGGAAAAAAAGCCGGTCGAACTCTTCGGCCTGCACTTCCCAAATCCCGTCGGACTCGCGGCCGGGTTTGATAAAAATGCCGTCGCCCTGCCCGCGTGGGAGGCGCTCGGATTTGGCTTCGCCGAATTGGGCACGATCACCGCGCAGGGGCAGCCGGGGAATCCGCTCCCTCGCATTTTTCGTTACCCGCAGAAGCAGGCTCTGATCAATCGTATGGGCTTCAACAACGAGGGCGCAAACGAAGTCGCCGAGCGGCTCGCCCGCTGGAAACGCTCCGGTCTCTGGCCGAAATTTCCGGTCGGCATCAACATCGGAAAATCGAAGGTGACCGCGCTGGAGCATGCGCTCGCCGACTACCAATTTTCTTTTGGCCGGCTCGCGCCGTTTGCCGATTACGTGGCGTTGAATGTGAGCTCGCCGAACACGCCGGGCCTCCGCGAATTGCAGGAGCGCGACGCGTTGAATGAGCTGATCGGCGGCATTCAAAAGAGCAACCGCCAACTGATGCGTCCCGTACCGGTGCTGGTAAAAATCGCGCCGGACATGGGTTGGGGCCAAATCGGGGAAATCATCGAGATCGCCACGGACCACGGGCTGGCCGGAATTATTGCTACGAATACGACGCTGGATCATACGTCGGTGCTGGAATTGGGCGATCAAACGGGAGGTTTGAGTGGCGTTCCGCTGGAGGCACGTGCGACGGAAATCATCCGGTTTATCTGCGAGAAAACGAAGCTGCCCGTGATCGGCGTCGGCGGCATCACGGACGCGGACTCGGCACAACGCAAACTCGACGCCGGGGCGAGTCTGATTCAACTCTACACAGGCTACATTTACGGCGGGCCGGCGCTCGTTCCAGAGATCGTGAGCCGACTTCGGTAGCGGCCATTTTTTTTGAATCCACCCGCAGCCGGAAACTAGTATATCTCACCAGAATGAATCAGCGTCCCTTTAACCACACTGGCAGACTCACCTCGGACATCGGCCTCGGCTGCTGGCAGCTCGGCGGCGCGGATTGGGGCGCGGTGGACGACGACAGCGCCTCGGAAATCCTCTCGACGGCGGTGGCAGCGGGTGTGAATTTTTTCGACACGGCCGATGTCTATGGCGGCGGCCGGAGTGAGAGTCTGATCGGCAAATTTCTCAAGGACACGAAGGAGGAAATCTTCGTCGCCACGAAGCTGGGCCGCACCAGCGCGCTCTATCCCGATGGCTACACCGAGGCCAACATCCGCGCGGCGACCGAGGCGTCGCTGAGCCGGCTCGGAGTCGAATCGCTCGACCTCACGCAGTTGCATTGCATTCCTCCGGCGGAGCTGAAAAAGGGCGACGTTTTCGACGTTCTCCGGGCGTTGCAGACGGAGGGAAAAATCCGGCAATTCGGAGCCAGCGTCGAATCCATGGATGAGGCTCTCGTTTGCCTGGAGCAGGACGGGCTCGCGTCGCTGCAAATCATCTTCAACATTTTCCGCCAGAAGCCGATCACGACGCTCTTTGAAAAAACGAAAGCGAAAGGCGTCGCGCTAATCATTCGGCTCCCTCTCGCCAGCGGTTTGCTCAGTGGAAAAATGACCGTCAACACGCAATTCGACGCCAAGGATCACCGTTCCTACAACCGCGACGGAGCCGCCTTCAACGTCGGGGAAACCTTTGCCGGTCTGCCCTACGAACTCGGGGTCGAGCTTGCCGAGGAGATCAAGCCGCTTGTGCCCGAAGGCATGACGATGGCCCAGATGGCGCAGCGCTGGATTCTGGATTTTGACGCCGTGTCGGTGGTCATCACCGGAGCCAGCCGTCCGGATCAAGTCGTCGCCAACGCCACCAGCTCCACGCTCCCGCCGCTGGGCCGCCTGCTGCACGACAAGCTCAGTCGTTTCTACGAGGAGAAAGTGGCGGCGCACATTCGCGGGCCGTACTGAGCGGAGTTCCATTCTTTTCTTGGTGACTGCGGCGGACGGTGCTTAATTTCGGACCCCGAATGGACCGCCTCCGCCAGATTTTAGCCACCAAAGAAGAAGAAGTTCGCAAGCTCCTGCACCGTCAGGAGCATTTGCGCGCGGCTGCGCTGGCGCGAAACGATTTCCGTCCGTTTGCGGCCGCCGTTCACCAAGGAGAACACGCGCTCAGCCTCATCGCCGAGGTCAAAAAGGCGTCCCCGTCCGTTGGCGTCATCGCGGAAAACTTCGACCCCGTCCTCATCGCCAAAGCCTACGAAAGCGCCGGGGCCCACGCGCTCTCCGTGCTCACCGACGAGACGTATTTCCAAGGTCATCTGCGCTACCTCATGCAGATCCGGCAGGCGACTTCCATTCCGGTCTTGCGCAAGGATTTCATCATTCACCAAGTCCAGATTTACGAGGCGGCGGTGGCTGGAGCCGATGCGATTCTTTTGATCGTCGCCGCGCTGACACAGGACGATCTCTTGCATCTCCTCCAGGTCGCTGAAACCTGCCAACTCGACGTTTTGGTCGAGGTCCACGACGAGGAGGAAATGGAGCGCGCCCTCGACACTCCGGCGACTCTCATTGGCATCAACAACCGCAATCTCCGCACGTTCGAGATCGATCTCGCCACCACGGAACGCCTCAGCGAGGAGGTGCCCGAGCACATCACGCTCGTCAGCGAGAGCGGCATCAAGACCAACGCCGACGCGCGCCGCGTCTTCGAGGCGGGCGTGAATGGCTTGCTCGTCGGCGAGACGCTGATGCGCGCCGACGATGTTCACGCGGCAGTGGCCGGATTGCTCGATCTCGATTAACCCGAGCCCAAGCGCATTTTAAGTTAGGTTCAAATGGTCCAGACCCCTCCCAACAGCGGCGATTTCACCGGCGGCGTGCAGCGCGGTCCGCGTTTCGTGCCGGGCAGCATTAAGAACGACGCCCCGGTCGCCGCCTCTTATTGCGTGACGTTTTTGAAGCCGGAAATGCAGCACATTTACCGGCAGATCACCGCGCTGCGCCGCTATCGCCCGGTCGTTCTCACCCAGCGCCGTGAGAACGAACTCACCTTCCCATTTCCCGATGTGCGATTGTTAGGAAAACCCTGGACGCACCAGCTTCGCCGCTTCTGGTCGCGCAGCGTGCGCGGCGTGCCGATCACCGCCTACGGCCACGAGGCTTCGCGCGTTCTCAGCGAGCTAAACAAGATGAACGCGCAAGTGCTGCACATCTACTTCGGCAACATGGGAATCTATCTCCTGCCCTTGCTGCGGCGGCGGCAGATTCCGGTGATTGTTAGTTTTCACGGTGCCGATGCTACTGTGAACGCCACCGACACTGTCGTCCGCAGATACTACGAGGAAATGTTCGCCCTCGCCGACCTCGTCGTGGCTCGCAGCGAGTCATTGCTGGGAGCGCTGGAGAAGTTAGGTTGTCCTCCGGAAAAGCTCCGGCTCCATCGCACCGGCGTGTCGCTTACGATGAGCGTGCCAATTGTTAGAACCACGCCCGTCGATGGCGACTTTCGTTTCGTTCAAGCTAGTCGTCTCATCGAGAAAAAAGGGCTCGATGTCGCCATCAAGGCGTTTGCCAATTTCGCGCGCGAGTTTCCGCAGTCGGAGTTCATCATTGCCGGCGAGGGTCCGTTGAAGAAACGCCTCCAGGCGCTCGCCGTCGAGCAGGGCGTCCAGTTTCAGGTGCATTTCGCCGGGTTTCTCCCGCAGAAAACACTGCACGAACTCTACGAGCGCAGTCACGTCTTCGTTCATCCGAGTCAGACCGGACTCAATGGCGACCAGGAAGGCGTGCCCAATGCGATGCTGGAAGCCATGGTCACCGGCATGCCCGTCATCGCCACGCGCCACGGCGGCATTCCCGAGGCGGTCGAGCACGGCGTGAGTGGATTGTTAGTCGAGGAAAAAAATGTCGCCGCGCTCACCGAGGCTTTCCTCGCAGTCGGACGCGACGGCACGTTGCTGCAAGACCTCAGCATCGCGGCTTCCGAGCGAGTGAGAACGCACTTCGACCGGCAAAAGCAGGCGCGCTTGCTGGAAGATTATTACGACGAAGCCATCCGCCGCCATCGGAGTTAGATCGTTATGTTAACATCCGCCCCCGACGGCCTCGATGTTTACGGCATTCTTAGTCCACAAGTCGGCGATTGGTTCCGTGCGAAATACGGCGAATTCACCCACGCGCAGACGCTCTGCATCCCGGCGATTCACGAGGGAAAATCCATCCTGCTCTCCTCGCCCACTGGCAGCGGAAAAACCCTCGCGGGATTTCTCGGCATCATCGACCGGCTGCTAACATTGCCGCCCAGGGAGCGCGACCTAGGCATCCACGCGATCTACATTTCTCCGCTGCGCGCGCTGGCTTACGACATCCAGAAAAACCTCACCGAGCCGCTGCGCGAGATGGAACTGGAAGACGACATTCGAGTCGCACTCCGCTCTGGCGACACCAGATCGACCGAGCGCGCGAGGCAGCGCCGCAAGCCGCCGCACATCCTTCTTACCACGCCGGAAAGCCTCGCGATTCTCCTCTGCGCCGAATGGTTTCGCGAGGCTTTGCGGGCGTGCCGCTACGTCATCATCGACGAAGTCCACGCCATCGCTGAAAACAAGCGCGGCACCCATCTCAGCGTCTCGCTGGAGCGCGTGGAGCGTTTGGTTAGCACGCCACTCTGCCGCATCGGACTTTCCGCCACCGTCGCACCGCTGGAATTGGTCGCGCAATTTCTCGTCGGCATGGATCGTCCCTGTCTCATCGCCGAGGCGAAGGCCGTGCGCCGCATCGAAGTGGAAGTCTTTTCACCGCTCCGCAAGCAACCCTATCCACCCGCTGGCTGGACTGCGGGCCGGCTGCAAAAGGAACTCGCTGAATTGGTTAGAAGCCGCCGTTCCGTGCTCATCTTTACCAACACGAGATCCGGCGCGGAGAGCGTGGGCATTCGCCTGAAACAATCCCTCCCCGAGCTGGCGGATCAAATCGAAACGCACCATTCCTCCATCGACCGCGAGATGCGATTGGAAGTCGAGGACCGTCTGAAAAATGGCGAACTGCGCGCCGTGGTTTGCTCGACCAGTCTGGAAATGGGCATCGACATCGGCGCCATCGATCTCGTGATCATGATTTCCACTCCCAAGGGAATCTCGCGCACGCTGCAACGCATAGGACGCTCCGGGCACAGCATCCACGACGTGAGTCGCGGCGTGCTCGTGGCGACTAACATCAACGATCTCGTCGAATGCGTCGTCACCTCCGATCTCGTCAAACAGCGCCGGCTCGACCCCGTGCGCATTCCGGAAAATTCCTACGACGTTCTTGCGCAACACATCGTCGGCATCGCCATGACGGCTCCCATTTCCATCGAAGACCTCCTAACACTCGTGCGCCGCGCGTGGCCTTACCGCCATTTGACTAACGAAGAAATGGAATCCGTTCTCATCTATCTTTCCGGCGGGGGACGTTCCCTGCAAAAACAATACGAGGACACCTTCGGCAAGATCCGCGTGATCGACGGAATGGTGCACGCGTTGAACACCAAAAAAGCCGAGCGCGAATACCTCGTTAACGTCGGCACCATCGCTGCCGACGGGAGTATCAGCGTGATGTTAGGACGCAAACGACTCGGCACCGTCGATGAGTATTTCATTAAACACCTGCGTCTCGGCGACATCTTCGTGTTAGGAGGCCGCATGGTGCGCCTGATCGAAACCGGCATTCAGGAGGCCAAGGTCGAGGCCGCCGATCACGAGTTGCCCACCGTCCCGCGCTGGAATCAAAACAAGATGCCCCTCACCTCCGGCATTGCACGGGAAGTCACACGACTCCGCACGGAGCTCAACTCCCAGCTTGAAAACACTCTGGTTTCAAGTTTCGAGTCTCAGGTTTCCTCCTCCGCCAACTGGCTGGTCGAACGCTACGAACTCTCGCTCTCCAACGCACAGGCCGTGGTGAATCACTTTCTGGCGCAACGCCATTTCTCTGCCATCCCGGTCGAGCGCCTGATGTTAGTCGAACTCCACCGCGAGGAGAAACTCTCGCATTACATCTTCCATTCGCTGATCGGACGCAGCGCCAACGACGCCCTCTCGCGATTGTTAGTCAAACGCGTCAACCAGCTCGTCGGCGGCAACGCGCTTGTCACCATCGACGACTACGGATTCCTTCTAACCATGCTGCGTTTCCAGGAACTAACCATTGAGCAATGGCACTCGCTTTTCACCCGCGCCAACGCCGAGGTGGAGTTACAGGAGGCCCTAAAAGATTCCGAGCTAGTGAAATGGCAGTTCCGCGGCGTCGCGCAAACCGGGCTGATGGTTCCGCGCAATCATCCCGGACAGGAGCGCCGACTCAAACAACTGCGCTGGAGCAGCGAAATTCTTTTCCGCGTCCTGCAAGAACACGAGCCGGATCATCCACTGCTCGCCGAAACCTATCGCCAGGCCGAGCAAGTCTTCCTCGACGCCCCCGCCGCATTTGCCTTTCTGGAGGAGGTGCAGGACTACGAATGGCGCCTCGTGGAAACGCCCAAAATCAGCCCATTCGCCTTCGGCATCTACGTTAGCAAAATCAAGGAAAGCATGCTCATGGAAGACCCCAACATCGCCATCGAACGCCTCTTCAACGAGATGTATGGAGACCAGGCGGCAGCGGGTCTATAACATGACAAACAATCGCTTGAACGCGAGATGGAGAAACTGGAGGCTGCGCGCCACCTATGGAGAGTCAACCCTCTCTAGCTGACTCGACAGGCTGCGCGAAAACGTCTTTATTGAGGGTGCCATGCTGCCCGAGATCACGACTTCCATTCCCGGGCCGCGCTCGGTGGCGCTGGCGGCGCGTCTGCGGAAATCGGAGAGTCGCAATGTGACCTATGTGAGCGACGAATTTCCTGTCTTCTGGGAGCGCGCCGCGGGGACGAATGTCTGGGACGTGGATGGCAACCGGCACCTCGATCTCACCTCGGGGTTTGCCGTGGCCGGGCTGGGCTACGGTCAGCCGGAGATCGTCGCCGCGATGCGTGAGCAGGCCGGGCAGCTCTACCACGCGATGGGCGACGTGCATCCCACGGAATTGAAAGTGCGGCTTTGCGAGGAACTGAGTCGGGTGACGTTTGAACGCTGGGGCTTGGGCAATGGAAAAACCATTCTCGCCAATTCGGGTTCGGAGGCTGTCGAGGCGGCGTTGAAGACGGCCTTTATCGCGACGGGAAAACGCGGAGTGATCGCCTTCGAGGGCGCGTATCACGGGCTGGGTTACGGTGCATTGGAGGCGGGCGGGCTGCCGTTTTTTCGCGATCCCTTTCGGCGTCAGTTGGGAGATTTCGCGCATCTGGTTCCTTTCCCGGAAAGCGGGGCGATGACATCGCCCGACGCGCCCTTTCCAGAGTGCGATGGAACTCCAATGGCGGCCATTGCGGCCCAGATCGAGCGGCTTCTAACCAATGAGGAAATCGGCTGCATATTGGTCGAGCCGTGTCAGGGCCGCGCCGGGGACATTGTGCCGCCGCGCGAGTTTTTGCCGTTGCTAAGAACGCTCTGCGACCGGCATGGCGTGCTGCTGGTTTTAGACGAGATTTACACCGGCTTCAACCGCACCGGGGAGCTTTTTGCCTGCGATCATTCGACGGCGAAACCGGACTTGATCTGTCTCGGCAAAGGTCTCACCTCAGGCTTCCCGCTTTCGGCCTGTGTCGGGCGCACCGCCGTGATGGATGCCTGGCCCGAGTCGGCGGGAGAGGCGTTGCACACGAGCACGTTTCTGGGCAACCCGCTCGGCTGCCGCATGGCGCTGGAATCGCTGCGTTTGCAGGTTGCTCCTAACATTGCGATGCAAGTCCGCTCAACGGGCGAGAAACTCTGGCGCGCGCTCGCCGCCATCGCACATCCGAGGTGCGGTCGCGTGCGCGGCATTGGGCTGATGTTAGGACTCGAAATTCTCGATAACGATGGAACTCCCGATCCGGCGCTGATGGGGCAAATCATCACCCGCGGTCTGCGCGATGGTTTGATCCTGCTCGGCGGCGGGAAGACGGGGAATGTCCTTTCCTTTACGCCGCCGTTCGCGCTGTCCGATGATGAGATTCATTACACTCAAACTCGCCTGCAAACTTACTTCGATGAAAGCGTCTAACATTGACGCCTTTACCCTGATCGAATTGTTAGTTGTCATCGGCATCATCGCCGTGCTCGCGGGAATTATTTTACCTGTGATGTCGAGCAGCCAGGCCACGGCGCAGGCGGCCAAGTGCCAGGCGAATCTGCGTCAGATCGGGATCGGACTCACCTTGTATGCGAACGACAACAATAACATTCTCTCGAACTCCGCCTATGGCAGCACGACTCTGGCGACTAACAACAGCACGACTTACAAATGGATGGACGCGATCTATCCGTATGCGTCGAGCGAGAAGATTTTTCTCTGCCCGTCGGACACTGGTGCGAAGTATCGCGCTTCGCAAAATCTGAAGAGCGGTGAGACGAGCACCGACTACGGAAGTTATGGGTTGAACGGCGCGTATTCCGCTGCGGGCGATGGCCAGACTCCGCCGCGTTCATCTGCACTCTATCAGGTGAATCGACTGCAACTCGAGGACCCGGTGAACACGGTCTGGGTGACCGATACTAACAATCGGGGAGGCAACGGCTCCTTCGGATTTACCTGGACGAATGCGGGCGCGAATCCGTCGCTTACCAGCACGTCACCGCGGCAGTTGGACAAAATTATCGAGCGTCATCACAACGGAACGAACGTCCTCTTTTGTGATGGTCACGCCGAACTGCGCAAACTGGAAACGCTCACCCCGACGCATTCCGTGACCGATCCAGTGGACGGCGCAACCAAGAACGTGATGTATCTTTTTTCAGTCGAGTCCGATTGAAATCTAAGACTTCTTTGCGCGCTGGGCGGCGACTGCTTCGACAGTGATCGCCGGAGCGTCGTGGCCGTAAGTTTTCCGAATGTGCGTGAGCACGGCGGCGACTTCGGCGTCGGTGAGTTGGGCAAATGGCGGCATGGTGTTTGAGTAGCTGTCGCGCGCGGGATCGAGGACTAGCGCCGGGCCTTCGAGGAGGACGCGAATGAGTCGGACTGGATCGCCGGCAACGACCGGGCTGTCGGCCAGCGGCGGTTGCATCATGGGCACTCCGCTGCCGTCCTCCATGTGGCAGACGGCGCAGTTTTTAGAATACAATGTGGCTCCACTCATGATCGGCACCGGAGTTGGAGTCGGATGGCTGGCTGGCTCCTCGGGTTTGCAGCCGACGAGACAAAGGCCGACCGCGAGGAGAATGGGAAATTTCACGGTTTCGCCCCGGTATAAATGATCCGGTAAACGCGTCCGTGCGCGTCGTCGCCGACATAGAGCGAGCCGTCGGGACCCATCGCGAGACCGCAGGGACGATGCTTCGCCTGGCCGGGCGATTGCACCTCGTCGAGGCCGGAAAATCCGTCGGCGAAGATTTCGTAACTGCCGAGTGGCAGGCCTTTGGCGTCGAACGGCACGAAGCTCACATTGTAGCCGCGCTGCGGTTTGGGCGCGCGATTCCAAGAGCCGTGAAAGGCGACGAACGCGCCATTGCGATATTTCTCGGGGAATTGCGTGCCGGTGTAGATGACGGTTTGCAGAGGCGCCCAGTGTCCGGGAAAGGCGACCAGCGGCGGCTCGTATTTGTCCGCACCCTCGGCCTTTTTCTTGCCATCGCCGCCGTACTCGGGAGCGGCCATGTAGGATTTCTGCTGCCAGTCATAATAGGCAAACGGCCAGCCGTAGTTGCCGCCTTCCTTGAGTCGATACATCACTTCCGACGGCTGCTCGGCGCTCATTTCGGCGTCGTAGAATTGCGGGGCGACGGTGCTGAGCTGGTCGCGGCCCATTTGCATCACGAAAAACGACTTCGACACCGGATGCCACGCGATGCCCAGCATGTGGCGGTGACCGGTGGAAAAGTGGGTGCCGTCCTTTTGCTCCTGATTCAATTTGTCGGCGGAGAAACGCCACCAGCCGCCGTGGGTTTTCAGAAATTCCGTGGGATCGCCGCCCTTCGCACCGAGGGCGCGATCGGGAGTGCCAAAGGAATTCGAGGGCGAGCCGACCTCGACGAAGAGGTTGCCCTCGGGGTCGAAGGCGAAGGATTTGGCGTTGTGCTGGCCCTTGTTGGGCAGGCCTTTGACGATGGTTTCTTTCTCGCCGCTGGGAACGAGTTCGCCGGGCTTCAGCGCCTGCCGGAAAACCGCGTCGTCGCTGGAGTAATAGACATAGCCATTGTGCAACGCCACGCCGGTGCCGCCGCCATCGCCGAAGGTCTGCACCGACTCGGCGCGTCCATCGCCATCCGCATCGTGCAGCACGACGAGGCCGTCTTTTTTCTTCCGCAGATAGATGTCGCCAGCGGGCGAGATCGTCATGAAACGAATCGGCCCCAGATTGTCGGCCACGACGAGGGCCTGGAAGCCGGGCGGGAGTTTCAGCTCGGCATTGTCGGGATCGGGCGCGGGATTGGCGGCGCTGGCTGGAAAGACGCTGGCCATCAACGACAGCAGCAGGACTCCGAGGGGAAGGATTCGCATAGTTCGCGGAGGTTAGCAGCCGCCGCACATCTGGCAAGTCCGCGTGATTAGACTGGAACTGGAATCGCCTCGCAGACCTCGCGCCAACCGGGAAAATTCCATGTGTTCGGAAACCCGGCGCATTGCGTGGGCTTTACCGGCTGCACCCGGCAATCGCGGCCATCGAGGAAGATGCATTCACCCTCATTTCCATCGCCTTTGTTGAGCAGCGCGAGGCCCTGACGATCCGGGCGCAGGCGCGTCCACATATCGATGAAACTCCGCTCATCCTGGCCAAGATATTCGGCGATCCGCGTGATGTCGGCGTCCGTGAGCTTCACCTGGCCGGGCCATTTGCAGCAGTTCGTGCAGCGCTGGCATTGATAGTAAACGGAGGACACGCTGCATCGTGCCCTAACTCGGATGCGACTGCAAACCGCCTGTTTTTAAGTTGCTCCGGGGCTCGGGTTTGGTTTGAGTGGACTTCCATGCAAATTCTCGTCACTGGCGGCTGCGGCTTCATCGGCAGTAATTTCCTGCGGCTGCTCCTCGCCGAATACCCCGAAACCCGGCTCACCAACCTCGATCTGCTAACCTACGCGGGCAACAGCGCCACAGTCGCCGATCTGGCGGAAGCGTTCCCGTTTCGCTACAGTTTTATTCAGGCCGACATCGCGGACGAACCGGCCATCGACGCCATTCTTTCGGGGAAAAAATATGACGCCATCGTCAATTTCGCCGCAGAGAGCCACGTGGATCGCTCCATCACCGGCCCGCACGAATTTGTCCGCACGAACGTCCTCGGCACGAGCATTCTCCTGCATTCCGCCCGCAAACACGGCGTGAAACGTTTCGTTCAGATCTCGACGGACGAGGTCTACGGATCGCTCGGGCCGACGGGGAAATTCACCGAAACGACGCCTCTCGACCCGAGCTCGCCTTATTCCGCGAGCAAGACCGGGGGCGATTTGCTCGCGCTCGCCTGCCATCACACCTACGGCCAGGAAGTGCTCGTGACCCGCTGCTCGAACAACTACGGCCCGTATCAGTTTCCTGAAAAATTGATCCCGCTGATGATCATCAACGCGTCGCAGGACAAGAAATTGCCGGTCTATGGCGATGGTCTGAATGTGCGCGACTGGATTCACGTCGAGGACCATTGCGAGGCGGTGGCGAAGGTGCTTTTCGAGGGAAAACTGGGCGAGGTTTACAACATCGGCGGCGACGGCGAGCTGCTCAATATCGAGGTCGTGAAGATGATCCTCGACCGGCTCGGAAAGTCGCACAATTTGATTTCCTACGTCACAGACAGGCTCGGACATGACCGGCGTTACGCGATCGATTCGTCGAAGATTCAAATGCAACTCGGATGGCGTCCAAAGCATCGGCCCGAGACGAGCATTCCGGCGACGGTGGATTGGTATCTGGCGAATCGCGCCTGGTGGGAACCGCTTTTAGGCCGGAAATAATGGCTCGCGTCCTCATTCTCGGCAGTGGCGGACGACTCGGAGCCGCCCTCGTGGAAAACTACGCCAGCCGGCACGAGGTCATCGGCCTGAGTCGTATGGAACTCGACCTCGGCCACACCCGGCAATTGCGCGAAAAGCTGTCCGGGCTGGACTTCGATGTGGCGGTGAATTGCGCCGCGCTGACGAATGTCGATTACTGCGAAACGCATCGCGAGGAATCCTTTGCGATCAATCAGGACGCCGTCCGCATCATCGCCGAGGAGTGCCAGAAAAAGTCGGCGCGCCTGATCCACATCAGCACGGATTACGTTTTCTCCGGCGAACAAACCACGCCCCACTCCGAGACCGATCCGGTGGAGCCGATCAGCGTTTATGGCGAATCGAAACGCGGCGGCGAACTGGCCGCGCTCGACGTCTCGCCCGAAAATCTCGCCGTGCGCGTCTCGTGGGTTTTCGGCCCGCATCGTCCGAGTTTCATCGACGCCATGCTGCGCCGGGCGAAGACGGAGCCGGAGATTTCGGCGGTGGACGATAAATTTTCCACGCCGACTTACACGCTCGATCTGGCCGAAATGCTGGAGCCTTATCTCACCGAAATCAGCGCCGGAGGCATCCTGCATTTGTGCAACGGCGGCTCCTGCAGCTGGCGCGAATATGCCCAGCACGCCCTCGATGTCGCCCACGCCAGCGGCCTCCCGCTGCTCGCGACCACGGTGAGTCGAATCGAACTCGACTCACTCACCGCTTTCGTCGCGAAACGTCCCCGGCACACGCTGCTTTCCACCGACCGCTACACTCGCGAAACGGGTCGAATGCCCCGCCCGTGGCAGGACGCCGTCGCCGAATACGTGCGCGATTTCGGCGCGCAGATTCTTAGCTGAGTTCCGACGCTTCCCGAAGTGCGCTCTCGATCGGCTTCGAGCCGTCGCCGCCCGTTTGCGCGTCGATCGTTTCCAAGCGCCGGATCAGATCGATCACTTCGTTTCGCGCCTGCGGACCGCCCGCTGCCTGGCAAAAATGCGTCCGGCAGCCAAAGGGCCGGCCCGCGTAAATCAGGCAGCGCAGCGTCTTCGGATTCAACAGCGGACACGCGCCATCGATGGATTCCGGGAGCGTTTTTCGTCCGCTCGCCTTCACCGCCGCCCAGGCCGTGATCGCCTCTCCGCGCGTCAGGTGCGGCGTTTTTCCGGTCAGTCGAAACTGGCAGCATTGCGCGATACCAGTGCAACTCCGCTCTGCCGGACGACGCGCGAGTTCGGCATAGATCGCCTGCGTTTCCGCGATCACGCCGCGCACCTGCTCTTTGAAAAACGTGCTCACGTCGTCAACCTAACAAAATCCCGCAAATCCCCCAACTCTTCATTTGAGAACTCCATTTCCCTGTGGGATCGTGCCTCGTGGAGCCATTCACGAGCAACGACACCTACGCTTGCCCCGACTGTGGATCAGAAGTCAAAGTCGGCGCTCGGAGCTGTCCCGGCTGCGGCCCATTTCGCCCGATCGAATGGGGGGAAATTGACCCCGCGCTCTCCCTCGAACCGCACAGCCCGTTCCATTCCATGACGACTTACACGGACACGCGCGAGGTCCTCGAACGCTCCCGCTGCCCGATCATCGAATCGCTGCCGGTGGAGGAAAACAATACCCGCTTCGTGCGCATTTTTCTCATCATTTTGGTGACGCTGACCGTGCTTTCCGGCATCACCGCCAGTCTGAAAGTTTTCTTTTTGCGCTAGCACTTGGCGTGCATTCAATGATGTCACTTCCTTAGCCGGTTATTTCATCTCTAATAATAAACCAATGTTGTCACACTTAGGTGTTGAGCTTGGGAATGCAACCGATGGATTCCGCTCCTGAAGTGACGGGGCCATTATCATCCCATGGCTGATCTTAATGCATCTCTTAAAATGATTCATTGCATTGAGCCCGTTTCTGGCAACTGCCCTCCCAAGTCGTCGGCGGCAAAGCAACTACTCGAACCTGAGGGCGACGCGGGGGCAGGCTCTTTGATGGGATTGCCCACTCTTACCGCGCTGGAACAGATGCCTATCTACGCGCCGCCAATCCGCACGCGCCAAACTCAGTAGGTCCGACGCAGCTTTTCTCAACATAAATGAATCTACGCTTTGTTCTAGCCACTCTCTCTTGGGTCATGGTCATACTCCCCTCGCTGGCCTACAGCGCCGCAGAGGAGGCGTCCATGCCAATACGACCCTTACTCCTTGTAATCATCGGCGACTCCACGGTCTGCAACTATCCCGCAGACCGTCCGGACCGCGGCTGGGGCCAATTTATCGAAGAACGCTTCAAGGACGACACAGTTAAAGTGATTAATCTCGCGGCCCCAGGACGCAGCACTAAAACCTTCATCCAGGAAGGCCGCTGGCAGACGGCACTCGAGGAAAAGCCCGACTATGTGCTGATTCAGTTTGGCCACAACGACTCCCACGCTCCGGGTAAACCAGAGGCCACCGACGCAGCCAAAGATTACCAAGATTATCTCCGTCGCTATATTGATGAGTCGCGCGCGATGGGAGCGACGCCCATCCTCGTAACTCCCATGGTACGCAGAACGTTTGATGATGGGGGTAAGATTACGGAAAACCAACCTCCACCCAATCGAAGCCTTCTCTCCTACGTGAACGCCATGAAAGAAGTCGGCAGCGAAAGGAAAGTGGCGGTGATTGACCTGCATACCTCCAGCCAAGTTCTGGTGGAAAAGCTCGGCCCGGAGGCCAGCAATCAGTTTGCCAACAAATCCGGTGACAACACTCACTTTAACGAAAAAGGCGCACGAGCTATGGCCGATCTCGTCGTGAAAGAGCTTCCCATCGCCGAAACGAGGCTTAAGAGCTTGCTAAAAACCCACTAAATCTCTTTTCGCAAAGTTCATTAACCTATGTTCCTCACATTAGGGCGTTTCCTCCTTCTTGCAGTCCTCCCGGCAATCGCCTCTGCCGGTGAGCTCGCCCTCAAGGACGCGATTGGCGGACTTACCGACTTTCCTGTGGCCGTCGATGGACGCGCCGCGGAGATCGTAACGGACAAAGCCGAAGCGGACGTCGTGCACATTGCCGCCGATTTACTGGCTTCGGATGTCGAGCGAGTGAGCGGAGTTAAACCAAGGGTTGCGGTTGCAATAGCCGGCCAGACTACGCCGGTCATCGTCATCGGCACTTTGGGCAAAAGCGCGTTGATCACAGATCTTGTGAAACGCGGCAAACTGGACGACAAAGGACTCGAAGGTCAGTGGGAGTCCTTTGTCATCACCACCGTCGTCGCTCCCTATCCCGGTATCAATACTGCGCTCGTGATCGTGGGCAGCGACCATCGCGGCACAGCCTTTGGCGCGCTTTCGCTCTCGGAAGCCATTGGCGTTTCTCCGTGGGAATGGTGGGCCGACGTTCCTCCGCTACCGCGTAAAACGCTGGTCGTTTCTGCGGAAACACACACGCAGGGGCCACCCTCTGTGAAGTATCGCGGCATTTTCATCAACGATGAGGACTGGGGCATCCGTCCGTGGGCGGCAAAAACCTTTGAACCGGAAGCCCAAAACCTCGGTCCGAAGACTTACGCGAAAATCTGTGAGTTGCTCCTCCGATTGAAGGCCAACTCGCTTTGGCCAGCGATGCATCCGGGAACGAAGGCATTCAACTCCTTCCCGGAAAACAAGCTCGTCGCCAACCGCTATGGAATCGTAATGGGCTCCTCGCATTGCGAACCGCTCCTGCGCAACAACGTCGGTGAATGGGACGGCAAAACACGCGGCGAGTGGAACTACCAGACAAACCGCGCCGGTGTGCTGAATTATTGGGAGGAGCGGGTGGAGGAAAACGGACTTTTTGAAAACAACTTCACGTTGGGAATGCGTGGTGTTCACGACGGAGAGATGCCCTTCAAAGGGTCGATGCCGGAGCGTGTGGCATTGATGCAGCAGATCATCAGAGATCAGCGCGGTTTGCTCACGAAATACGTGAACCCGAAAATCGAGCAGGTGCCGCAGATTTTCATTCCCTACAAGGAGGTGCTCACAACCTATCAAAATGGACTCCAAGTGCCCGAGGATGTCACGCTCGTCTGGCCGGACGACAATCACGGCTACATTCGCCGCCTCTCAACGCCGGAGGAGCAGAAACGCAGCGGAGGCTCGGGTGTTTACTATCATCTTTCCTATTGGGGCGCACCCGAGGATTACCTCTGGCTTTGCACCACTCCGCCTGCATTGATCTGGGAGGAAATGCGCAAGGCCTACGATCATGGAGCGCGCAGGCTATGGATTGCGAACGTCGGCGACCTCAAGCCGGCTGAGATCGACTTGGAATTCTTTCTCCGAATGGCTTGGGATGTCTCGCAGTGGGACGAAAAAGCGCAGCCGACTTTCCTGGCGCAATGGGCACAGCGAACCTTCGGCAAAACCTCATCCACAGACATAGCGGCGGTCTTGGATGAGTATTATCGGCTGAACTATCCAGCCAAGCCCGAGCATTTGCTCAAGGCGCAGTTCACGACAAATTACAACGAAATCGGGCAGCGGCTGCAGCGTTTTACGGCGCTGGTGGAAAAAACCAACGCCATTTACGAAAAGCTCCCGCCTGCGCTACGCGACGCGTTTTACGAACTGGTAGCTTACCCGGTTCGCTGCTCGGCACTGATGAATGAGAAATATCTCAGCTCCGACCCAGCGAAGTCGCAGGCCGCCCATGATCAGATTCAAGCCGAGACCAAGATTTACAACGAGCAGATCGCCAACGGAAAATGGAACCGTATGATGTCGGCCAGCCCGCGAGGGGGAGCCGTTTTCAAAAAGGTTTCCAGCTCGCCAGCGCTCGCTGCCCTGTCTCCAGCCAAGCCGGCAGACGACGGTTACATTTCATTGGAAGCCGAAAAACCGTCCCGCACGACCAATGGAAGCGGGGCGACTTGGAAAACCATCGCCGGACTTGGTCGCAGCGGCGACTCCATCGCTCTGCTGCCAACAGGTGAAAGCGTTCCGGCAGCGGCCGCTTTGGAATACGAATTCAACTCCTCTCACACGGGATCGGCGAGGGTGCTCGTTTATTCCATTCCCACGCACGCGCTTCATTCCGGATTGAAGCTCCGTTATTCCATCGGCATCGACAACGAACCTCCCCAGGAAGTCGATCTGGAGAGCGCGGAGTTCAGTCCGCAATGGAGCGCCAACGTCCTTCGCGGTACCGCGATTGGCACAACGAATCATTCACTCACCGCAGGCCGGCACACGCTCAAGATTCAGCCGCTCGACCCCGGCCTGGTCTTCGACAAAGTGGTGCTCGATCTCGGCAGGCTCCAGCCCACCCATCTCGGCCCCCCGGCATCAGCCGCACCCTAGGCAGGAGTCCGCAGGCGGCGTTCCTTCCTCCAAATTCATCTCTTCCGCACTCTTTGAGAGTTAGCTGCTCAAGAAGCGATCCTTCGCTTCGGAAGTGCGCCAAGCCCAACCTTGATCGCCTGCACCGGCGTGGCCTATTCTCGGGCATGTCCGCCCCTATTTTAGTCATTGGCAGCTTTGTCCAGGACCTCACTTTCTTCGTTGATCGCTTTCCCGCCGCCGGCGAAACGCTGGTCGGCCAGTTCACCACCGGACCTGGTGGAAAAGGCTCCAACCAGGCCGTTGCCGCCGCCCGCGCCGGGGCCAAAACCGCCTTCGTCGGTGCCGTCGGCCACGATGCGTTTGGCGATGCAGCGGAAAAGTTTCTCGCTGCGGAAGGCATCGAGCAGCACCTCCTTCGCGTGCCCGATGCCGCCACCGGCACCGCCGGAATCACGGTCAACGCGCAGGGGCAGAATCAAATCGTCGTCGCCCTCGGGGCCAGCGAAAAATTCACCGCCTGCCAGATCGATCCGGCGTTGTTGGCCGCCGCTCAGATCGTCGTTTTGCAGTACGAGATTCATCCGCAGACCGTCGACGACCTGCTTCAACTCGCCCGTGCCGCAGGCAAAACCACCATCCTCAACCCCGCGCCGATGCATCCGGCGGTGGATTTTTCCATCCTCGCCAACGTCGATATTTTCATCCCGAACGAGACGGAATTCGTCACCGTCGTGCAGCGCCATCCCACGTTGGCCGACGCGAGTTTCACCGAGGAAAAACTCGCGGCGCTGAGTCCGATGGAACTCCACTCACTTTGCCGCAGGCTCGGCGTGCCCACGGTCATCGTGACCCTGGGAAAACGCGGCTGCTTCATTTCGCAAACGTCCGGCCACGAACTCGTCCCGGCTTGCAGTGGAATCCAAGTCGTCGATACCACGGGCGCGGGCGATGCGTTTGTCGGCGGTTTCGCGGCGGGCCTGATCGCATTTGGCGGCGACATCGTGCGCGCCGCTCGCCACGGCAATGTCGTCGCCGGCCTGAGCGTGACCAAACCCGGCACCGCGCCCTCCATGCCGACGCAGGCCGAGATCGAAGCGTTTCTAAGTTAGATGCCGCTTCTTTCTGGCTCCAGTTTTCGTCCGGCGTGCGGCCTCGGCAATGGACATGTGCAAACCATCTGGCCGGTGCTGTTTCGCCGCCTGCCTAACATCACCAACCAGCGCGAGCGGCTGGATCTCCCCGACGGCGATTTTCTCGATCTCGACTGGGCGCGGCACGAGGTTATTCCTCATGTCAGGAGGCGACTAGTCATCCTAACGCACGGCCTGGAAAGCTCCTCGTGCGATGTTAGCATTCAGGGAATGGCGGCCGCATTTTACGAGGCGGGCTGGGACGTGCTCGCCTGGAACATGCGCGGCTGCAGCGGCGAACCGAACCGACTCCCGCGCTTCTATCACAGCGGGGAAACGCGCGACCTCGCCGCCGTCATCGACCATGTTAGCACAAGCTACGACGAGGTGGGTTTGATTGGATTCAGCCTCGGCGGAAACATCATCCTGAAATACCTCGCCGAACCTAACATCGCCCCCAGCATCACGGGTGCCGTCACCTTCTCCGTGCCGTGCGACCTCGCCTCCAGCGTGGACCGTCTCGATGCACCCGACGGACGTATTTACACACGACGCTTCATCCGCAGTCTGCGTGCGAAAATTCACGAAAAGAAACGCCACTTCCCCGCTGAGTTCGATGTCACTCGACTGGAAACCATGCGCACCTTTCACGAGTTCGACTCCGCCTATACCGCGCCGCTGCACGGCTTCTCCAGCGCGGAAGATTACTGGCGGCGGGCGAGCTGCCTGCCCGTGCTCGGCCGCATCCGGGTGCGCACGCTGCTGGTGAGCGCAATCAACGACCCTTTTCTCAGCCCGGCCTGCCTCCCGTTCGCGGCGGCGCGGGAGAGCGACTTTTTGCATCTCGAAACCCCGGCCAGCGGCGGCCATTGCGGCTTCATCAGCTCCCGATGCCCGACGGTCGGCTGGCCCGAAACCCGCGCCCTGGAGTTTCTCGGCTGAGTTTGGTGGCGCTCAGCTAACGTCGTTTGCGGGAGCGGGAATTTCTGGGCTTGTCCGAGCGGCGGGAGTCGGTTGGTTTTTGGGCGGGACGGCTGTTTGATTCGTGGCGGCGCGGGCGGGCCTCGTTGCGAGTGTTATCCCTGGGTTCTTCGCGGCGGGTGCTGGTGTTAGTACTAGCATCGCTGTGGCCGGGGGCGACTTTGAAGTCGATCTGGTTTTTCGCTGGATCGACTCGCGTGACGATGAGCGGAACGCTGAGGCCGACGGCGTAGATGATGCCGGTGCGTCTCCCGGTGAAACGGCGGCGCACTGGATCGAATAGGAAATAGTCGTCGGTGAGGTCGGAGATGTGGACCAGGCCGGTGAGGCTGTATTCGATGAGTTCAACGACGAGGCCGTAGGGTTTGATGTCGGAGATGAGGCCGGTGAAGTGGTCGGGGATGGTTTTGCCGAGTTGCAGGGCGAAGAACTGGAGTTTCTTCAGTTTGGAGGCTTCGCGCTCGGCGTCGGCGGAGGTGCGTTCGGTGGTGGAAATATGCTCGGCGGTGACGGCGAGATCTTTGGCAGCAGGCTGGATTTTACCGGGCCGATGGTCGATCATGGCGCCGAGGACGCGGTGGACGACAAGGTCAGCGTAGCGGCGGATGGGGCTGGTGAAATGGGTGTAATTGGCCTTGGCGAGACCGTAATGGCCGAGGGCGCGCACGTCGTAGGTGGCGCGCTTCAGCGAACGCAGCAGCCCGACTTTCAGGACGGGTTCGTCGGGCTGGCCGGAGAGGCTCTCGAGGAGTTTCTGGACTTCGCCTTTGACCGAAAGGTCGCCGACTTTGTAACCAGCGAGGGCGAGGACTTCGCGGTATTCGGAGAGTTTCTCGGGGTCCGGCTTTTCGTGAATGCGGTAGATGCTGGGGATGGTGCGGTCTTTGATTTCGCGGGCGACGGTCTCGTTGGCGGAGAGCATGAATTCCTCGATGAGCTGGTGCGAGCGGTCGTGCTCGACTTTTTCGATAGCGATGGCGCGTCCGTCGTTGTCCACGCGGACTTTGACTTCGGGGAAATCGAGGTCGAGCGAACCGTGGGCGAAACGGTTTTTGCGAAGGAGCGCGGCGAGTTCCCAGGCTTCGAGAAGTTCGGTCTCGACGGGGGAATGCGCCCGGCCCTCGAGGACGGCGAAGGCTTCCTGATAGGTGAGGCGTTTTTTGCTGCGGATGACGCTGCGGCTGAAGGATGCGCTCTGCTGGTTTCCATGGGAGTCGAAGCGCATCCAGACGGTGAAGGTAAGGCGGTCTTCATCGGGCCGGAGGGAGCAAAGTCCATTGGAAAGGCGCTCGGGGAGCATTGGCAAAACGCGGTCGGGCAGGTAAGTGCTGTTGCCGCGTTCCCAAGCTTCCTTGTCCAGCTCGGTACCGGGCGTGACGTAGTGCGAGACGTCGGCGATGTGGACGCCGAGGAGCCAGCCGCGGTCGGTGCGTTCGACGCAAATCGCATCGTCGAAATCGCGGGCGTCGTCGGGGTCGATGGTGAAAATAGTGAGGTCGCGCAAGTCTTCGCGGCCCTCCGTGTCGGAGGCTGGAACAGTCGTTGGGAACTTCTCCGCCGCCGCCAAAATGCGCTCGGGAAACTCGGCGGGCAGACGGTATTTCCGAATGATGGAAAGCATGTCCACGCCGGGCGCGTCGGACGCCCCGAGAACCTCGATGATGCGCCCGGTTGGCGGCTCGTAACGCTGGGTCCATTCGTCCAGATCGACGACGACTTTGTCGCCGGGCTCGGGGTTAAGATCGGACTTGGCGGTGACGGTGATCGGGAGTGGAATGCGCGGGTCGTCGGCGATGATTTTTCCGGCTTTGCCGCCGCGCTGAAAGACTCCGACCAAAGTCGAATTGGCGCGAGTGATGACGCGGACGATTTCGCCCTCAGTCGTGGAGCGTCCGGGAGTGGAACCACGTTTGTCCCCTCCCCGGCTGCGGCGGAGTTTGGCCTCGACGCGGTCGCCGTGCATGGCGACTCCAGTGTGTTCGCCAGCGATGAAGAGGTCGCCTTTTTCCGGGTCCTCGCTGATGACGAAGCCGAAGCCGCGGGCGTTCATGTCGAAGCGTCCAACGAAGAGTTCGTCCTTTTTCGGGAGCGCGTAACGGTTTTTCTTAAGGAGAACGACTTGTCCGTCTTCGAGGAGTTCGCGCAGGACGCCACGGAGCTGGTTGCGTTCGTCGGGCGGGAGGTCGAGGGCGTGCGAGAGGTCGATCTTGTCGAGCGGCTGATATTTTTCCGAGCCCAAGAGGGTCAGAATGCGCTCGGGGAGATTTTGCTGTGCCATAGTTGCGGGGACTTTGCCATGTGTCCCGGTAATTGACATCGAAAAACTAGGGCTGGCCGCCGTCGCTTTTTGAAGTTGCTCGCATCTGGCTTGTTCCCTGCTATCACCCAGATCATGAACAGCGACTCCCCACTTGCGGCTCCCATTTCTGCGGAGGCCATGCCCGCTGGTCGCAGGGGTTTGCCTGCCTTATGGATCATCCTCTTGATCATCGCCGTTATCGCTGCGCTGGGCATTAGCCTGATGGAGGAAATGAAAGATGGTCCGCTGGCGTTTCCTGACTTCCGAAACTGGTTTAATGCCTTTTTCGTAACCACGGCCGCGACGGAGCCAGCCGGCTTATATCTAGTCCTTGGCTTCACGATCATCACAGGCTTCGGCCTCTGGCTGGGAAAAAAAATCTGGCTTCCCGAGACATGGGCCACCCGCATTTTTGATTCCCGCATCGCTGTGCCGACGCTGGCCCTTTTTTCCCTGATCTTCTCTGCCGCTGGCGTCTGGCTGGTGATGCATAACCGACCTTTGGCTGCCGATGAAAACATGCCCGACTTTCAGGCGCGCATTTTTCTTTCCGGCCAGCTTCAGGAAACCATCCCCGAGAAACTGCGCCCGATCGTGCAGACTTTCACACCACTCAACGCCGTCATCTCGGCAGACAGGACTCGTTGGAATCAAGCCTACCTGCCGGTGTATGCCGCCTTGCGCGCACCGTTTTTGTTTTTGCATCTGCAAACACTGGTAAACCCATTATTAGGTGCCGTGGCTATGATGAGCATGGCCGGGGTTTGCCGAATTCTTTGGCCGGAAAAACCATGGCTGTCAGTGGCAGGGGCGGCTTTCGTCGCGCTCTCACCACAAGTCCTGATCACGGGCATGACTTCCTATGCGATGCCCGCGCATCTGGCCCTGAATACCGTCTGGCTCTGGCTGTATTTACGTCCGAAAAGCCGTTGGTTTTGGTGTGCGCCAATTGTCGGAGTGCTCGCTGTGGGGCTGCACAGCCCATTTGTGCATGCGCTCTTTGCCGCGCCATTTTTGCTTCGACTCGTGCTGGATCGCCGCTGGAAACCGGCAGCCGTGTTTGCCGGCATTTATCTGGCAGGCTGCGTCGGCTACTATTTTTGGTGGCATTTTTTTGCCCCGGTCAATGCGGCTTCCACGGGGCTTTTCTCTATCCAGCGCCCAGGTTATGCCATTGGCCAGGCGATCAATTTCCTCAATTTGATGAGCTGGTCCGCTCTGCCGGTGCCCCTGCTCACCGGACTGGCCATTTGGAAATATCGCCAGCTTCCCGTGCCTCTGCGCGATGGTGCAATGGCCTGCCTGCTCACGTTTGTTTTTTATGCGATGATCAGCTTCGACCAAGGCCTCGGCTGGGGAAATCGTTACTTCCACGGCGTGCTGGGTTGCTACTATCTGCTCGCGGTATTTGGGCTGGACGTGCTCATTGGCTGCAGTGGGAAAAAGTGGGCGCTTGGCTGTGTTTTATCTGGATGCCTGGTTACCGTGCTCCTCCTGATTCCATTACGAGCCTGGCAGGCGGAAAAATTTGTAAGGCCCTTCGCGGTTGCGCAAGAACGCTTCCAAAAAATGGATGTCGATCTGGTGCTCCTCGACCCGCGCATGGCGTGGTACTCGAGTGATCTTCGACGCAACAACCCCTCCCTCACCAACCGTCCTCTCATCTCCAACGTGGCGGTGCTCGATCAAGATCAAGCCGTGCTTCTGCGAAAGATGTTTCCGAAGCGGCATTTTGCCACGCAAGAGGAACTGGGCAGTTACGGTCTTTCCACCCGGCCATGGACACCGATTGTCGGACATTGATCGTGACCTCATTGCCTTCTAACTCGAATCCCACTGCCGGGTCCAGAACGCTCTGGCTGGCCTTGTTAGTCACCGCGCTGATCAGTGCAGCCTGCATTCATTACGTCGAGGGATTGAAGGAAACGGCCCTCTGTTTTCCTGATCCGAAAAGCTGGTTCAATTCCTTTCTAGTCGTCATCGCCAGCACCGAGCCTGCGGGCCTTTATGTGGTGCTGGGGTTCTGCGTGCTGACAGCGTTTCTCACCTGGAGACGGTTGCATTTTCTGCCATTGCCATGGAAGTCGTTTTCTCCACGCAAAATCATCCTCGTTCTCGCCGCGACCAGCTCAGTCGTTTCCGTGTTGGGAACCTGGCTCATCACCCATCATCACCCGCTGGCTTGCGATGAATTCATGCCCGACTTTCAAGCGCGCATTTTTTTATCCGGCAAGTTGCAGGCGGAGATCCCGGAGGATCTGCGTTTCGTGTCACGCGCGCTCACCCCTTTGCAGGCCATGAGGACTAGCGACGACTCCCATTGGAATCAAGGCTACCTGCCGGTCTATGCGGCGATGCGGACTCCATTCCTCTGGCTACATCTGGAAATGCTGGTGAACCCACTTTTCGGAGTCATCGCCATCCTGGCCATGGCGGGTGTCATTCGCCTGCTTTGGCCCGGCAAACCGTGGCTCGCAGTGGCTGGCACTGCGATGGTCGCATTGTCCCCGCAGATTCTAGTCAACGATATGACCGTCTATGCCATGCCTGCGCATCTGGCTCTGAACACCGTCTGGCTCTGGCTGTATCTGCAACCCGGCAAACGCCGGTTCTGGCTCGCGCCAATCGTGGGAGTACTAGCCATCGGGCTGCACAGTCCTTTTGTGCATGCGCTGTTCGTCGTGCCCTTCCTGATTCGCCTGCTACTCGACCGCCGCTGGAAAGCGGTCTGCATTTACGGAATCATCTACCTCGGCGGATGCGCCGGTTGCTGGTATTGGTGGCATGTCTTTGCCCCCGACAATGCCGCGCCCAGCACTCCCCTGCTCGTCTGGCATCTCCAGAGAATCCTGGCAACGGTGCCGCTAAATCTGCTGCTGCTCCTGAGTTGGAATACGCTGCCCTGCATCATTCTGGCGCTGGTCGGGTTGCGTTTTTTCCCGCAGTTGCCAGTACCGGTACGGGACGGAGTGATCAGTTGTCTGCTCACTTTTTGCTTCTACGCGCTCCTTCCTTTCAACCAGAGCTATGGCTGGGGCAACCGCTACTGCTATGGTGTTTTGGGCTGCCTGATCCTGCTGGCCGTGGCAGGGCTGAATGAATGGACGACGCGCGCTCCGGGTCGGGAGCCGGGCCAGTTTGTTCTGCTCGGACTGGCGGGCACGGTGCTCGTCTTGATTCCACTGCGCTTTTCGCAGGTGGAGCGCTTCATCCGGCCGTTTGCGCGCGCAGAATCGAGTTTCAATCAAATGGACGCCGACTTGGTAATCTTCGATTCCAGAGTCGCATGGAACTCGGGCGACCTCCTTCGCAACGGCCCATTTCTGGAGAATCGTCCGCTCATAGCCAATCAGCGTCATCTGACCCCAGAAAACATCGAGGCGCTGATGAAACAATTTCCCAGAACGCATTTCGTCAATCGTGAGGAGATGGCGGGTTACGGCCTGTTCACCACTCCCTGGCGGCCACCAGCGGCGGACTAACTACAACTTAGGAAACGCCACATCCGTCCTGGGAAAAAACACGACATAGCTGCCGTGTCTTTCCACCCGCGAGAATGAGCGGATGGCACCGATGCGTTTGACGAGCCGATTCACTTCCATGGCGTGCTGATCCAGTCCCACCCCATTGAGGATGACGGCACCGATGGGCAGGTTTCCAGCGTTCTGCGGAATATTGGCCAGCGCAGAATCGAGCTCGCCCGTGGTGAGTTGCGTCGGAATGGTGAGGGCCCTGCGCTCCGCATAATAAGGGATCACCGAGGAACCGTCCGAGCCAAACATGACCAGCACCTGACCCGGCTGGGTTTGGGTTTTGATGTAGCGGGCGATGAGCAGGTCGCGATCCCTCCACGAGTGCTCGAAGGAAACGGAGTCCACGTCTTTGAACCAGAGGATCTGATTGGTCGCCACAGTCAAAATGACCACAATGAATAAAGTCTGGCCGAGCCGCTGACTCAGCACATGCAGGGCCACCCCGAGCGCCGCCACGAGGAAGATGGCGTTGGAATACTGGTAGTAATTATGGACGACATGGAGGTTGGTGAAGAGGAGAAACGGGAGCAGAAACAAGCCAAGCAGCGAGCCGATCAGCAGCCGAAAACGCAGATTCGCGAACCAAAATCCCACCAGGCAAACAATCACTCCGAGAAAGCCGCCGACCGCTTCCGGCACCGAGCGATTCCAAATGGTGCGCACCCAAAGTTTGGAGCTGAATCGCAGGCTGGCCTCGCCGTAGTTCCACTGGCTCATGGCTTGCGAGGTGAGATATTTTCCGAAGACCGTCTGCGATTTTACCTCGTCGCAATAGTGGACCCACCATTGGATCGCCACGAAACAAATCCCCAGACTGAGCAGCGCGGGCAGGGTGACTCGCAGCCAGTGCCGCTGATGTGGAAAATTTTGAGATTGTAGTTGATGCAGCGCGATTAACATCAGACTCGCCACTGCAAACGACGGGAATGTGGTCACCTTCGTGAGCACTCCGAGCACTCCGCAGAGGATGGCCACCACGAGGCACCCCCATGTTTTCCTAACCAAAAACCGGTGCAGCAACGCGAGGTAGCTGATGGTTAAAAAAAGAGCCGTGGACTCGATCATGAAAGTCCGGCTCCAGAAAAGGTATTCCGGGGAAAGCAGCAACGTCGCCGCGATCAGATGAAACAAGCGACGCGATCCACCGCCGTCCTTCACCAGCTGGTGAATCCCGCCGAGACAGCCGTAAAATGCCGTGATGCTCACGAGCCGCCCGGCGACTTCCAACGGCATCCCGGTGGTGACCTTCAGCGCCGCCACCAGCCATTGATAGACCGGAAATTCCAGCGGATTGCGCCACGGAAAACCAACGATGGGAGTTTCATACAACTGAGGTGTGAGCCAGTGGCCGTTTTGCGCCAGCCAAAATGTGGAGAGCGCCGTCTGCGTCTGCCGATACGCATGTTGGTCGGTGATGGGGATATTTATCCAATTTGCAAAGACGAAGAGACTCGTCAGCAGCGCGGCTAGATACAAATACAGAGCCGCCTTGTCCTGCAGACTGCCAGCGTGCTCCGATTCAACGGCAGGCCGTTTTCCCAAGGAAGGTGCGTCTGCGTTTGGTGGTGGAATCATGAATGATATTTGGCTAATGCTAGCCGGATGGCCAGTAAACCGACGGTGCCGTCTTTTGGACAGCCCACAATTCATTCCCAACTGATCTCCAATCAGATCTGGGAAGCGGTCTCCATGATGGCCAAGGCGGCCTTCCTTTTCCTCCTGACGCCTGTCATGTTGCGACATTGGGGACAGTCGGGTTACGGTGCTTTCGCCGTGGCAAGCTCGATGGTGGTCTTTGTCTCGATGTTTGACCTGGGTTTGCGCGGTCGGGCGCGGGTCGAGCTTTGCCATGCTGTCGCCTTGGGAGAAATGGAAAAAGCCAGTCAGGTCCTGGCGATCGCCATGGCTCGGTTTGGCGTCATTGCAGTGCTGGTTTTGTTGCTGGTGACGGGGCTGGAAACGATGGGCATCTGCAGCCGTCTTCTGGATTTGCCGCCCGAGTCCGGTCACCTCATTCTTCTGACCGCCGCCTTTACTCAGCTACAGATGCTGACGGGTTTTTTACTGGAACCTCTCATTGCGGAAGGACGCATTGGCTTGGCCAAACTCGCCGGGGCGGCCGGGGCGGCAGTCTCGGTGCCGGCAGTGTGGCTGGTCCTGCATGGCGGGGGCGGCGTGGCTCCTGCGATTGCAGTCTGGCTTGGCTGCCTCACCATGGCGAATCTCCTGACTGTGATTCTAACCGGTCATTTTCGAGATGTGTTTCGCTGGAAATGGTCTGCCGTTCTGCACGCCGGCTGGGGCGCGACTTTTTCCGCCGGGCTTTGGTTTAATGTCACCAATGCCGCATGGCTGGCGAAAGGCCACGGCCTGACTTTTCTCATCTCCGCCATTTCAGGGCCTGCCACGGCGGGCACCTTCTTCATCATTCTGCGGTTGAGTGAGATCATTGGCACTTTTGGAGCCATTTCCTGCGATGTGACTCTGGGCGGCATGGCTGGAGGAGATATCGCGAGACGGCGCAGCGTTTTTTCACTCGGTTATTCCTACGCGACGATCCTGTGCCTGGTCCTGGCTGCGGGCATTGGGTTTCTAACACCGGCATTTTGGATTTTGTGGCTGAATGCCGCTGCTCCAGTGGGCTGGGCAACGGGCTGGCTGGCGGCCCTGCTGGGCCTCGCCTCGGGGTTGAATCGCATCATCGTCTACGCCGCCATGGCCTTGGGCATCGTGCGAGCGGCAGCCATCTGGACTCTGCTAGAGGCTGGCTTTGCGATGCTGGGAGTCATGCTCGTGCAGCGTTCGGCGGGATTGGGAGCCACGCTTTTGCTAACTTCGCTGGCCAGCCTCGTTCTGGTTCCCGTGGCCTTGCAAATTAGCCGCGCACTCGACCAACCATTCTGGACGACCTGGCAGCCCCGGCTGCATTTGCCTAGATAAGCGTCTGCTCACCCTGCCGCGCGTATTCCTGTACGTAACTGAACTCCGTTGCGGCTGTCCTGCGCAGCACGAGGATGGGCGTATGGCAGGCGCTTTTCCAGAGATTGGAAAACACGTTTCCAAGGAATTTCGGGGGAAATGGGTAGAAGCCCACGCCCCGGACCTCGACCAGCTCAAACAAACCACCGGCCACGGAGAAAATGATGAATTCCTTCAAAGTAAAACTCCGCACATGCGGGCCAAACACTCGAATGCAAGTCGGCTGCATCCCCAGCAATAGGAGCAGGCGATTGTGCAGACTCGCCAAGTTTGGCACGGAGAATAGAAAAATTCCACCCGGCTTCATAGTGCGGGCAATCTCGTCCATCGGCTTGAACACATCCTTCAAATGCTCAAAGACCTGATTGCACACCGCCACATCCACCGAGGCTGTCGCCAATGGAAAAGGGATGAGTTCAATATTGCCCAGATGAACGTCCACACCGTTCTTCTGCGCTAGTGCCGCCTGCTCGGGAAAACCTTCTAGTCCCAGCACCCGGACAGCCTGCACCACACCCGCATATTTCATCGTGTGGACACCGTCCCAGCAGCCAATATCCAGCAAAGTGCCACCCTTGGGACCGTGCTTTTCGAGGAGTTCAAGCAAGGCCTCCTGCAAGCCGAGATGGATTCTGGAGCAGGAAAAATAGGCGAGCTTTTCCAGACGGGGTGAATTGCGGATGTCTTGAGCCATATTGCCGTGCTAA
This sequence comes from Chthoniobacterales bacterium, assembly GCA_039930045.1. Classification (NCBI taxonomy): domain Bacteria; kingdom Pseudomonadati; phylum Verrucomicrobiota; class Spartobacteria; order Chthoniobacterales; species Chthoniobacterales bacterium. The sequence continues at coordinate 76,328 of JBDSQB010000008.1, forward strand.
CTACAGTTCTGAATCCGCCCGAGAACGGTGGTGCGGAAGTCATCTCCCTTGAGGAAGAGTAGATTGGCGGCCTCATCCTCTGTTTTCAAGGCTAGCAACTTGGGTTCATCCAGAGGGCACAGGACATTTTTGATCGTATCAATTTCATATCCTGCAAAACCGGAAGCCGCAAAAGCGGTGAGTATCTGCTGTGGATCAGTCCCGGCGCGCCGAAGGGCATACGGCCAGAATTCCATCATCATGGCGCCCTCTGGCATGTTTTGCAAAGTAGTGGCCATCCCCGCGACGGCCAGTCCTTCCGCTCCCTGAATGTCCATTTTCAACACCTTGGGCACTCGCCCGCCAAGATATTCGTCGAGGGGAACCGCCGTTATTTCGATGCTCTCGCGCGCTTCCTCGCCAGGCTGCAGGCGGTGATCGCCCATATTGTCTTTGGAGAGGTAGAGGTGAAATGTGGAGGAGCGGTCGGCCAGTGCTTTTTCTTCCAACAGCACGTTGTTGAAACCATTGAGCTGCAGCATTTCCGAAAGATGTCCGGCATTGCGCGGCTCGGGTTCAAAGGCAATCACACTCCCAGAAACGCCAGCCTGTCTCGCGGCAATGGCCGTGAAAATACCGATATTGGCACCAATGTCGATCACCAGGTCCCCGGGACCGATGAGCAGGGAGAAAATTCTGCGTTCGCATTTTTCATAAAGACCGAGAAACAAGGTGCCGGCCATAATGTAATCTTGAGGGTTGAACACATAACGAATGCCACCGACTTGGAAGCGTTTTGGAACGAGCAGCATGACCAAGCGGCGTATAATGGCCGAGATCCAAGGCGGTTTCGGCATGATGGCGACCCGATGGAAACTCTCCTTCAAGATTTTTAGCATGAGTATCAATGCCGCAATCCAACTGGTGAAATCAATAAGTTATAGTTGATCGGAGCGAGGGACCGCTGCAAGGGAAGTGGCTGCATCCACGGATTCGAGGCTGGTGGTTTGGAAATAATCACTTCTCCGGGGCAAGCGTCCGTAAACTTCGTAGTCATTGTCGTAGTCGGATTCGTCTGCCCAAATCGCGCTGACTCCCGATCGAAGCGGAGCTTTGCGCTGGGGATGTGTGGGCCCAAAAAAAACCGTCATCGGTGTAGCCGTGGTGCCCGCTAGATGCATGGCGCCGCTATCAGTCACATAAATGTGACGCGCATTCCGCATCACTTGCACACTGCCAGCCAGATTTAATTTGCCGGCTAGATTAATGATATCGGAAGGTAGATCGAGGGAGCGATACCAAGCATGATCGCCAGCATCGCCCAGCAACACGACCGGCCCTTTGCCTCGCAAGATATCTACAAGCTGAATAAAAAGTCGGGCGGGCAACATGCGAATCGCGCTGCTTTCACGCAGGTTATTTCCTCCGCTGTTAATGCAAGCCACGTAGTCCGACGGCAGGGCTTGAGAAGGATCAGGCTCCACCGGAGTTGGGGAGAAATCCATGGACACGTCGAGCCGATCCACGGGGGTCAGCGTTTCAAGCAGATCGAGGTAGTAGTGGATTTCATGCCGGATCGGGCCATAGGGCACGCCTTGGGTCAGCAAGACGCGGCAGATGCCGTCTCGCCAAAAACCCACTCGCCGCGGGATGCCGGCCAGAAAAGCCGTGACGGCGAAACTCCAATGCTTGTCGAGGACAAAGACCAGGTCAAAGCCTCGCATTCCTTTGGTCAACGCCAGTAAACCGGTCCATTTTTTCTCTGTGAAAATGGCGGGGTCAAAGGTTTGGATTTTGTCCAGATAGGGATTGTTGACGAGGACAGCATCGAACCCACGAGCCACCCAAAACTCGATCTGCGCCTGAGGAAAGACCCGCCGGGTTTGCCGCAGGAGAGGCGTTGTCATCAGCACATCGCCCATCGCTCCAAACTTGAAAAAAAGAATTTTCCCGGGAGTTGTCATGGCATCAATAACAACACGGATGCGTCTGGGGTGACCAATCTTTCCGCCAAGGGCGGCCCTAGACCTCGGCGAATCGTGCCTGCGAATTCGCTGGCGATAGAATAGCTCGCAATTTTCCCCATACCTCCTCAACTCCGATGGTGTCCATGCCAGGCCGCTTCCAAGCATCCGACGGGTATTCGAAACCTAGATTTAAATATCCACCGTCTGGCGGAGCAACTTCACAAATGGCTGTGACTGGTCCTACTGGTCCCCAGCGATGCGCATTGGTCGGCCCATGCAGCCCCACGGTTGGCACGCCGAGGGCGGCGGCCAGATGCATGACTCCCGTGTTGACTGAGACGACAGCCGCCGCATTTTCCAGGCAGTCCAATGTTTCCCGCATTGGGCAGCCTGCCAGATTGCGCACCATTTCAGGGAATTTCTGCGCGGCCATCCAGCGTTCGTTTTCCGCAAAATCCTGACGTCCGCCCGTCAGCGTCACTTCATATCCAGCCTCCAAGCATCGTCTCGCCAACTCTACCCAAGCATTTTCTGGCCAGCGCTTCAACGCCACATGTGTCACCCCACTCGGCCAAAGGTGAAAGATAATCTGCCGGCGCTGTGTCTGAGGGCGGCCGAGCGGTTCCATGTGCGGAGTTGAGTTGGATGTAACTCCGAGCGGATGCAAGAGTGAGCGGAAATTTTCGAGCTCATGCCGGTCATTTCGATGCGGCACGGCAACATCATAGAGCGCATGCTGGTATTGCCCCGGCGTTTCGAAACCGATGGTCAGGCGCGCATTTCCCAGCCCGGCCACCAACGCCTCGCAACGGCTCCATTGGCCACAGTTAATGATGATGTCCGCTTTCAAATTCCTGAGCTTGCGGATGATCTCCCATGGACGTGTAAAGTTTCCGGGCAGCAGTGTGTCTATGTCTCTCATCTCCGCCGCGAGACTGGCGATGCTGCCTCCTCCACACATCACGATATCCGCCTGGGGGTATGCCAGCCGCAAGTCCCGCAAAACTCCGGTCAGCAGAACGAGGTCGCCCATTCCATCGGCCTTGATTAAAACAATTCTGCGGATGGTCTCTGGCAAATCGCCACGGCGTCGGACAAAAGACAGAAGCCGCAGCAGCGGGATTCCCACGGCATAATCCAACTGGCGCAACCATCGGGAGCCAGCTTTGCGACCGTTTTTCACACTCGCGGATTCTGCCATGACATCATCGTCTCAGGAGAGACCACCAGCCCGCTGCGGATGTCTGGAAAGGCCCAGGATTCCCATGAAAAAGCTCGAGAAAAATATCTGCGTGCCGGTGGTTAAAAGCGTCACGGCCGGGATGACCTGGCGCAAGCTTTCCGGATAGGAAAGCGCTCCGTAGCCGACCGACCGCCATTGCATGAGCGCGTGGACCAGCCAGGCGAAACCCATCACGCCCATGGCGATGCCGGAGAGGAGGCCGCTTTCGAGGGAGACTTTTTTGACAATAGTTTTCAGACGTTGGCTTGGCGGCATCAGGCCCTGAGTCACCGCAAAGACGCGGGCAAAGATCGCGAACAAGCTGAGTTGCAGTCCTATCACCACGGCCATGGCGCAGACGAGCAGTGTGTTGGTGTCGAAGCCGGCGGGTCCGATTTTTATCGGGCCAAAGAGGAGTCGCAATCCGGCTAGAAAACCGCCGCCGGTCAAAGCCGCGCCGGGCACCAGAAACAGCCAGAGCGGACAGAAAAGCAGCATAAAACGCAAGTGCCGCCAGCCATCTCGCCAGCTCCGCAGATGCGGCGGGCGGGAGCGTCCATCTTTGTGCAGCGTGATCGGCACCTCGGTGATTTTGAGGCCTTGCAGGGTGGATTTGATGACCATTTCGGAGGCGAATTCCATGCCCGCGGTGCAGAGCGCCATTTTCTCGTAACCTCTTTTAGAAAAGCCTCGCAGACCACAATGGAAGTCGTTTACCGCACTTTTGAAGAAAAGTTTTCCAATAAATGAGAGCACCGGGTTGCCAATCCAGCGGTGTTTCCACGGCATCGCTCCTTTTTCAATGGTCCCCTTTCCGCGCGGCATGCGGCAGCCCATGACGAGTTCGTAGCCTTCGCTGAGGGCGTTGATGAATGGCGCGATCTTGGAAAAATCGTAGCTGTCGTCCGAGTCGCCCATGATGATCCACTGACCTTCGGCGGCTTCGATGCCGGCGCGCAGGGCGTTGCCGTAGCCCTTGGCTTCGACGGCTATCACCCGGGCTCCAGCGGCGATGGCGAGAGCTTGGGAGCCGTCGGTGCTGCCATTGTCAGCGATCACGACTTCGCCGCTGACGCCTAATTCTTCAAAACTCCGCCGCGCTTTGCGAATGCAGCTTACCAGGGTTTCCGCCTCGTTCAGGCACGGCATGATGACCGACAATGTGACGGCTGATGCCTTTTCCGTTTCTGTAAATTGCAATTCGGGGGAGCTGGCTGTGAAATCCATGCGCTTACTTAAGCAAAAACCTTGCCACACCTTTCGCGGAGTATTTCCGCACTCTCATCTTGTGCTCGATCCGAGTCGCCGTTAGATAACTCCTGCGATGTTCACCGAGGGGCGCTCCGATGATTATATTCCACTGGCGGTGGTCGGGAAATTTCCGATTTATGCGACGGAGTTACTCGTCGGCATCCATGTTTTCACCATGGTTGTTTTCGCGCTCTGGGCCGGTATTTCCGGGCTTCCGATGGGGAGCACGACGTTGGATTTTTACACGGCTTACAGTCCGGCCTTCATCGTGGAAAAGTTGCAGGTCTGGAGATTGGTCTCTTACTCGATTCAAAATTATCCGTCGCTCGGATTCGCTCTCGGAATGCTGATGCTTTGGTGGTTTGGCCGCGAGGTGGAGAAGTTCTACGGGCGGCGCAATTTCCTCATTTCCTACGCTGTTCTGATCCTCGCGCCTGCGCTGATCGGGCTGCTTTTCCATTTTCCATTGCAAGGTCCGTCGGAGGCGCACTTCGCGATTTTTATCATGTTCGCCGCGACTTACCCCGGCGTGCTGCTGCTTTTTAACATTCAGGCAAAATGGATGGCCTGGGTTTACATCGGGATTTTCACGCTGATCCATCTTGCCAATCGCAATCTCAGTGGACTCGCTTTGCTCTGGCTGATGGCCTTTCTGGGTTACGGATTGACGCGCTATCTGGGTCGCAGCGAATGGCTCCCGGAGGGTTTGCAGGGAATGCTGCCGAGTTTTGGAAAACCGGCTTTCACCGTTGTTCGGGACGAGCCTCCCGCAGAGCGCACGGACGACCCGGTTTCGTCCATTGATCCGATTCTGGAAAAAATCGCCCGCAGCGGACTTTCGAGTTTGTCTGCCAAGGAACACGCCGCATTGAAGGCCGCGAGTGGTGAGTTGCAAAAAAAGGGCGGACGCTAAAGACTTTTCCATGCCCGAGCCCGACCTGAAAAACCTCACGCCCGACCTTTACAACACGGGTTACGTGACGGCGATGTCCCATTTTTATCGCGGCGAACTGGGCCGGATCATGTCCTGGCGCCAGCGGCTGGATGTCACCACAAATTGGGCGATCACTTGCACGACGACCTTGATCACCGTCTCGTTTTCGCTGCCGTCGCTGCCGCACATCATTTATTTTTTCAACATCGTCATCGTCTGGATGATGCTTTGGATCGAGGCGCGCCGGTATCGGTTTTACGACGCGTTTCGCGCCCGCGTACGAATGCTGGAGTCCCATTTTCTCGTGCCGATGCTGTTGCAAAACCAACGTTTACTCGAAGGCGAATGGCGCAAACTCGTCTGCGAGGATCTCATTTTGCCGTCATTCAAGATCACCGTCATGGAAGCCGTTGGCCGGCGCATGAAGCGAAATTACATCTTCCTGTTTGCGATCATTCTCGTTGCCTGGCTCACGAAAATCTTCATCCACGCTGATCCGAGAATCACCAACTTTCGCGGCTTTTATCACGCGCTCGGCGTCGCCCACATCCCGAGCTGGCTGGTGGCGGGTTTGCTTGTGACGACTTACACCGCCGTCATCGGGATCACTATTTACATCGCCAAAAACAGCTCGGGCGAGGTCAACGAATTTGGCGGCAACCGCCCGATGTGGAGAATATGACGGGCACCATCACTCACCTGCGCGAGATTGTTGCCCAACTCCGATCTCCGGACGGCTGTCCGTGGGACAAGGAGCAGACTTCGGCTTCGCTGATCCCGAGTTTCATCGAGGAAGTTTACGAGGTGATCGACACGATCGACCGGCAGGATCAGAACCATTTGCGAGAGGAATTGGGCGACATTTTGCTGCATGTCATTTTCCAGGCAGACATCGCCAGCGACGCGGGGCATTTCAATTTCGACGACGTGCTGGCGGAGATTTGCGAGAAACTCATTCGCCGGCACCCGCATGTTTTTGGGGCGGAGAAAATGACCGATACTGCGGCGGTTTTGAAGCAGTGGGATGAAATCAAACTTGCTGAAAAAGGCGGTGTCGCGAAAAAGAAATCGCTCCTCTCCGATGTGCCGATGTCGTTTCCGGCGTTGCTGCGCGCGGCCAAATTGCAGCACAAGGCGGCCAAGGTCGGCTTTGACTGGCCGGACGCGGAACCGGTTTTTGCCAAGATCAACGAGGAGATTGCCGAGGTGCGCGAGGCTGTCGCAGGTAACGATGCAACTCGCATCGAGGACGAACTGGGCGACGTGCTTTTCTCGGTCGTGAATCTGGCGCGCAAGCTGAAGATCGACCCGGAACTCGCCCTCCAGCGCGCCTCAAACAAATTCACGTCGCGTTTTTCCCAAGTGGAAACGCTTGCCGAAAGCCGCCAGCTCGACCTGCAATCGCTCACCCTCGAGCAACTCGACGCCCTCTGGGACGAGGCAAAAATCAGCTCGTAATCATTTTTAGCTTCAAAAGCCCGTCCGCTCCTTTTACCTTCCGCGCCTCATGCAAACGACTCTCATCCTACTCAAACCCGACTGCGTCAAAGGCGGCCACATTGGCGAAGTCATCGGCCGCTTCGAGCGCGCTGGTTTTCAAATCGCCGGCTGCAAAATGCTTTTCGCGACCGACGTCCTGCTCAACGAGCACTACGCGCACATCGCCGCCAAGCCGTTTTTCCCCGAAGTCGTCAGCTTCATGCAATCCAGCCCAGTCATTGCGCTGGCCATTCGCGGCGACAGTGTCGTGGAAAAAGTGCGTGACCTGCTCGGCCCGACCGACTCCAAGAAAGCCGCGCCCGGCACTATTCGCGGCGACCTCGGCCAGGACGTGATGATCAATGTCGTGCACGCTTCCGATTCGCTGGAAAACGCCGCGATCGAGCTGAAACGATTCTTCCTCGACTCGGAACTTTTCTAGCACCGCAGACAGCGGCGAGTCTATTGTTACCCTCATGATTTCCGCTTCTCGTCTGAATCGACTCAAACTCGCCCTCGCCTTCCTTGCGACGGCGCTCCCCGTCTGCGCCACGTCGATTACCGGCGGCGGCGAAACGGTCGAGACCACCCCGACTCCGCCGCCGGGTTTCTCCAGGACGGAGGAAAATCCCGACGCGGCTACCAAGGAATCCTCTCCCGCAGAAACACCAGCTCCAGAGCTGCCCCAGGTTCGCAATCTTCCGGCTCCAACACCCGTGCCGTCGGACGAGTTCAAGTCGGTTCTGCAACAGGCGCGGAAGGATTTTCGCGAGAAAAACTACGACGATGCGCTGGAAAAAGTGCGCAAAGCAGAGGCGCTCAAGCCCGATCAGCCCGACGTAATCAATTTCCGGGGCGCGATCTACGCCGAGACCGGGCGGTATGCGGAAGCGGTGAAGCTCTACGAAAAGGCGCTAGCCTTGCAGCCGAACAGCTTCTGGCCCGCCTACAACATCGGCGAGGTCGATTTCATTCAGAAGAAATATCCCGAGGCGCGGGCCTGGTTCCAAAAGATGCAGGAGAAACTTCCGAAGAACGAGCTGCTGCGCTTCAAGATCGTCGTGACTTATTTGCTCGAGAAAAACGATGCTGCCGCCAAGGCCGAGTTGGATAAATTTCAGTTTCCGAGCGAAACCGCCGCCCGCGAATTTGCCATGGCCGCTTGGGAGTTTGCCCACAATCACCCGGATAAAGGCCAAGAATGGATGGAATCCGGCGTCCGCATTTTCGGCTGGGGCCGGACAGATTTTCTCTATCAAAGTATGGCGGACCTGAACTGGGTTCCCACGCCGCGTCCGACTCCGGAGCCTCCGCATTAAGCGGCGTGCTGGATGATGCAGGACAACGCCGCGCGCAGATCGGCGACGTTGGATTGGGACATCAAGGAACCGCCCAGTCGTGGGTTGATCTCGAAAAGGATGATCTCGCCGTTCGGTCCGAGGGTGTAATCAGCGTTGCACGGACCGGAAAAAGCGAGCGGAGTTAGAAACGACTCCAAGACCGCCAGCAATCCGGGCTGTGCTACCGCTCGCCGGCGGTTGCCCTGGACGGCAGGGCCTTGGATAGGCGCGTTTTCCTGCGGCTCGTAAAAATAAACGCAGTGCCAGAGAATGCGCCCGTCTTTGCAGACGCAATGCGCCACAAACTCGCCCGTGTGCCGGACGAGCGCCTGCAGGATACAGGACTTTCCAGCGAACGGAGCATGAGTCATCAGTTCCTCCGCGTGCTGGCGCGAAGTGACGATCTCGACGCCTTTTCCCGAGTTTAGGTCGGTCCGCTTGAGCACGCAGGGAAACTGCGCTTCGTCCAGCGAGTCGAACATCGCCGGGACATGCGAGGTAAGATTAAGCACCTGCGCATGGCGGAAAAAAGCAGCCTTGTCGGCCAAGGTTCGCACCGCGAGATCGCTCGGAGCGAGGGCTGGCCATGAGACGGGTCGGAGTCCCATGTGCGACTCCATCAAGGGAATAACGACAGTTTTTTGCCAGCAGTTCTGCGGCGGCACCACGCCATCCACCGGCACATGCAGCACTTCGCGCACGCCCGGCACACCGTCCCAGAGGAGCGCGAGCGGAGCTAGGGTTCGCATCCAACTCGGACTGTGCGACCCAAAGATCACCACGCGGACGTTCCGCCGCCGGAGGAAATCACCCAGCCAAGGCAGCAAGGCCTAAAAGAAAATCGGGATGATGAGGATCGCGACGATGTTCACGACCTTGATCATCGGGTTGATCGCCGGGTCGCTCGTATCCTTGTAGGGATCGCCCACGGTGTCGCCGCGGTTGATCGCCACGTAGACCGTGTCGCCCGTGGTGGTCATCGAATACGCCCACAGGTCGGGCGTCGCGGTGAGGGTCGAGCGATGCCCCCGCCGGAGCGCGGGATGCGCGGCGCGGATGGTATTGAGCGCCTTCACGCGATCGTGGAGGTAGGTCTGGTCGGCGGAGAGGCCAGCCCACTGCATCATCCGGCGGTTGTCCGGATCGCCCGCGCCGGGAAGCCCGATCTCGTCCCCGTAATACACGAGCGGCGCGCCCTTGTTCGTGAGGAGGAGCGCAAACGCATTGGCCACGCGCTCGAAGGGTGAGCGGTAGTTCGGAAGCTGCGGCTGATTCGACCACGAGAGGTTCTTCCCGTCGTCGCCTTGCCCGCCCCACAAGGCCGGATCCTGCGCGAGATGAATGATGCGCGGCAGATCGTGGTTGCCGATGAACGTGCTCATCACCGCAGTGGAGCCGTAGTAGCTCTCGTTCGTATCCATGTAGGACGCGAGGTCGTTCATACCCGTGTACTGCCGCATGATCACCGCCTCGGTGATGCGCTTGCGGAGCGGGAAATCGAACTGTCCGTCGAGCTTGGCGCTGGGGTCGACGAACGATTTTATGAAATCGCGGTTCTCGAAATCGTAGGTCTCGCCAACCATGTAGAAGCGCTGCGGGATGGTCTGCCCGGCGATGACCTGGGTGTCGATCGAGCTCCTCAGCTGCGTGAGCCAGCTGGTGTCGACGTGCTTGATGGCATCGAGACGGAAGCCGTCGATCCCGGTGTTCTTCACCCAGTCGACCGCGTTCTGCACCATGTAATCGCGGGCCGCCGAGTTGGTGTAGTTCCAGTGCGGGAGGTAATCGGTGAACCAGCAGCGCTGGTACTGCGTGTCCCAGCTGCAGTTCTGTCCGCAGATGCAGTCCCCACCGTTGAACGAGTTCGGCCAGAACCAGTCGTTGTGCGCGGCGTACACGGGGCTCGTGATGTGCGCGTGCACCATCGCGTAGTCGAAGAGCACCTTGAGCTTCTTCGTGTGCGCGGCGGTGACGAGATCCTTCAGCTCCTGCATGGTGCCGAAGCACGCCTCGGGCTGCGCGGGATCCTTCGGCCAGTAGCCGTGGTAGGCGGAATAGTTGTGGGTGTCGCCGCCCGTGCCGTGCCCCGCGACGTTGTCGGCGTTCTGCACGGGCACCGTGATCCACAGGGTGTTTACCCCGAGATCGGTGAAGTAGCCGTCGTTGATCTTCTGCGTGACGCCGACCCAATCGCCGCCTTTGTAGTCGCCCGGTCCGTCGGTTCCGGCGACGTGACAGTTGTTGGCGGCGCTGCCGTCGAGAAAGCGATCGACGAAGACGAAGTAGATGACCGCGTCGCGCCAGTCGTAGACGCCAGTCGGCGGCAAGGCGGGCTCGGCACAGGTGAAGGGTGCGCAGGTGATGGCGGTGGCGAGGCTGTTCTCGATGCCGCTCGCATCGGTGATCTTGTTCGGGTTGGCCGGGTCGAGCACCCAGGTGGTGCCGTCGATCACGAACTTGTACTGGACCGGCTTGTTCCACGGCACCGGCACCGTGACCTTCCACTGCGCGCCCGACTTCGTCATCTTGTCGCCCGCGGTCCAGGCGTCGTCGCGGTAGTCGCCGCGCAGCTCGACGCTCGACTCGCCGCCCACCGGGTAGACGAACGTGGCGGGACAGCGCTTGAGGTCGTCGGTGCACGACGGCGTGGTGTCGATCGGCGTGTCGGTGCCGTTGGAGTCGCCGCCGTAGCCGTAGCCGTCGGCCCCGGCGCCGTCGTAGGACCCGGCATCGAAGCCGGAGCCGTCCGGCGGCCCGGGCAGCGTCGTGTCGTCTTCGGGGCTGCCGCAGCCGAGGGCGCCGAGCGACGAGAGCGCGAGGCCGAGGCCGACCGAGGACGAGACGACGAAGGAGGAAAGCCAGTTGCGCGGCATGACGAACCTCACGGTGAGCGACCTCGGGGCGGCTTGGACGGGGCGGCGAGCGTAACGCAGATCAGAGTGACGCGCCCGTGACGCCGGGAAATTACCGTGTGCAACCGCTCCCGGCGGGGAAGTACAGCGCGACGGTCCGGTCACCTTTCGGCAGCGTGATCGGCCCGGGGCCGAGGGTGAGATTTCGTCCGGTCATCACGTCGGTCCAGTCGCCGGCCGGAACTCCGGAGAGGGTCGTGACGAACGCGGCTGCGGCGTTGCGGGTGACGGCGACGATCGCGGTGTCCTCGCCGGAGAGCTCGCGCGCGAAGATCAGGTGCTCGTCGTCGGCGGCGAGCGCGCGGTAGGTCCCGCGACGCAGCGACGGCGAGCAGCGCCGCGCGCGACCGAGGAGACGCGTGACGTCGCGCACGGCGCGTTGGCCGCCGGTGAGCACGTCGTCGGCGGGCATGGGTCGGCGCGTGTCGGGATCGGCGCGGCCCGCGAGGCCGACCTCGTCGCCGTAGTAGACGACCGGCGCCTCGGGCAGCGTGAACAGCAGGGCGAGGGCGAGCTGCTGCTTGCCATACACGCTCGCATCCGTCGGCTGCGGCGCCGGATCGAAGCCGTCGCCGCCGGCCTGTCCGGCGCTGAGCGACGAGAAGCGCGGCACGTCGTGGTTGCCGATCATCGCGGTCATCACGGCGCCGGAGCCTTCCCACGCCGCGAGGCTGTTCTCGATGGCGGAGCCGATGCTCGACATCGGCGCGCGCTCCTCCGCGATGGCGGAGCGGAGCGCCCACATGAGCGGGAAGTCGAACTCCGAAT
>JBDSQB010000009.1 GCA_039930045.1 Chthoniobacterales bacterium
CGGGAGCGTCAGCGGTGCCGGAGGCGGCCCGTAGAGTTGGAGGATCTTGATCCCCGACTCCACTGCCGCGTAGGCCGCCTGGCCCAGGCCGCAGATAGAGGCGTCGCGCATGCCGGCGCCGACCTCGTCCAGGAGCCGCAGCTCCGCCGAGGCGCCCTGCTTGCCGCAGCCCGCGGCGATCCGGCCCAGGGCCTCTTCCTGGCGCACCGTGCCCACCCGGCAGGGCACGCATTGGCCGCAGGACTCGTCGCGGAAGAAGGCGGCAATGCGCTGGAGAACGGCCGGCAGGTCGGCCCGCTCGTCGAAGGCCATCACCACACCGGAGCCGAGCGTGGTCCCCGCGGCGCGTGCATTCTCCAGGGTCAGCGGCAGGTCGATCTGGTCCGGCCTGAGGAAGGAGCCGGCCGCCCCGCCCATCAGGACCGCCTGCAGCCTGCGGCCCTCGGCCACGCCGCCGGCTTTGTCCAGGAGAGCCAGGAGGCTCGTGCCCATGGGGACCTCGTAGATCCCAGGTCGGGCGACGTTGCCGCTCAGGCAGAAGAGCCGCGTGCCGCTGGATTGTTCGGTCCCCATCTGAGCATAGGCCGCGCCGCCGCGCTCCAGGATGGGCAGGACGTTGACCAGGGTCTCTACATTGTTGACCACCGTGGGCTTGCCAAAGAGGCCCTGCTCCACCGGGAAGGGCGGCTTGCTGCGCGGCTCGCCCCGCCGGCCCTCGATGGACTCGAACAGCGCGGTCTCCTCGCCGCAGATGTAGGCTCCGGATCCCCGGCGCAGCTCGATGTCGAAGTGCAGGCCGCTGCCCAGGATGTCCGGGCCCAGGAGTCCCGCGGTCCGAGCTTGGGCGAGCGCATTCGCCAAGCGCTCGTGCGCCAGTGGGTACTCGGCCCGCAAGTAGACATAGCCATGTTCGCAGCCGGTGGCCAGGGCGGCGATGGTCATCGCCTCCACCACCGCGAAAGGGTCGCCGCACATCAAGACGCGATCCTTGAAGGTACCGGGCTCGGACTCGTCGGCGTTGCAGATCAGGTAATTTGGCTTCGGCCCGTCCTGTTTGATGAAGCCCCATTTCACTCCGCAGGGAAAACCAGCGCCGCCGCGACCGCGCAAACCGGAGGCCTTCACCTCGTTGACGATGTCCACGGGTTGCATCGTGATGGCTTTTTTCAGTTCCTCGTAACCGCCGTCGTTGAGATACGACTCGATGTCGTTGCTCCAACCCGGACGGTCGATGTTTTTGAAAATCATCCGGCGCTCACCGGGATGCGGCTGTTTGATTAGAGAAACCATAAATTAAACGGCGTATTCTTCCTTGTCGGCGCAGTTGTCGAGGAGCGTGGTCGCCTCGTCGTGGGTCACGCCCTCGTAGAAATCGTCGCCAATCATACAAACCGGCGCGGTGCCGCAACTGGCGAGGCATTCGACAAATTCGATGGAAAATTTTCCATCCTCGCTCACGGAAATCGGGTCGCCGTGGCCGCCATGTTCATGCCGGTGAATGCCCGCTTTCTGGCAAAAATGGTCCATCAACTCGTAACTCCCGCCCATTGCGCAGGAGAGCGTGCGGCAAACGCGAATGTGATGCAATCCCGCCGGTTTGCGGCGAAACATCGGGTAAAACGTGACGACTTCGAGGACGTTGATCGGCTGCAACTCGAGTTTGGTTGCAATCCAGGTGATCGTTTCATCGCTGATGTAGCCCATTTCCTCCTGAAACAGGTGCAGCAGCGGCAGGGTGGCCGACCGTTTGGAAACGGGATAATGGGTAATCGTTTCGTCGATCTTGGCAGCAAAGTCAGTGGGAAGGTCCATGTGGTGTCTCGGTTCCGAAGTGGTCGGCAAATTTAATAACCGATAAAGGAACGCCACGAAAACGAAAAAATGGACACCGACGCCTATTCTTTCCGAAACGGGGCCGGGGCTGGCTATTATTGGGCGTCCATCCAATGCCAGGAACAGAGGCTGCCTTCCAGGGCTTGGCTGAAGGTCTGAAACTGTTTCGCTGGCGCAGTGGAGACGATTTCCAAATACTCTTTGCCGAGATTGATGAAGGTCACGCGCAGACAAAATTTCTGCCCGTAAAAGGCGTAGGTGAGGTCGGCGGTGTAAAACTCGCCATTGGCAATGAGATGCTGTCCGGTGGATTCGGCGATGGTGACGTTTTGAGTTTCACTCGGCACCAGCTTCAGCGCGGCGGCCTTCAGATTTTTCAGCGTGTCGGCGTTAAAGGAAGCGGGCTTCGGGATTGGACACACTTGGAAATACGCCTGCCCTTGTCCGTTGGAGTCGTCGAGAGTGAGTCGGCTGCCGCTGCCAGTGGCTTTCCAGCCTGTGGGCGGCCCGTAGGCCACTCGTTGAGCCCCATCGGGAAAGCTCAAAAAATGAATCGGATACGTGTCGATCATCTGCGTTTCCTGCCGGGGCGTGAAATCCAGCGCGAACGCGGCGGACGCTCCCCAAGCGGAGACGCAGGCGATCAACAGACGAGAAGCGGTTTTCATTGCAGGAACCAGCGTCCGTCGGTCTTCGAGTAGGAAACGAGATAGGGCGTGCCGGGCGGCGGATTATTCACGAGGCGGCTGTCGAAGTTCCAGCGGCGTTTCGGAGCACTATAAACATTGGATTTGCCCCAAGGCTGGTTGGCTTGCTGGCTCTGAAACATTTCCACCATGGAGCCCCAGTAGGTGAATTCAATGTTGGTCCAGTCTTCGAGGAAACGCGGGAAATTCTCCGCGCCACCACTGTAGGCCGAGCTGGTGGTTTCCACGTTGCCGGTCATGAAGGCGGAATTCACGGTGGTGCGCGAGGCGGCGGTGACGGTGGTGGTGGAGGAGTTCACCGTGGCGTCGTTCCAGGCGTTGGAGAGGACGGTGACGGCGTCGGCGATGATGGCCGCTGGCTGCTGGATGGTACCGGTAATGGTGGGCTTGGTCTGATCGGGCGTGGAGGAGTTCGAGACGGGCTGCGTGGAGGGGGTGCGATCGGTGGTGGCCGTGGTGGCGTAGGTCCCATTGGTATTGTAGTCGCCCTGCACATAGACTGGGTTTTGACTGGCAAAGGTGAGCCCGCCACTCGGCAAAGCGGCACCGCGGATGAGACGGATGCCTTTGCGAGTGGTGCTGGTGCCACGCGAGTCGTAAACGTAGATGGTTTTGTTCCCGGCGAAGTATTTCGGGTCGGTGGTGGCGAGTTTCGAGCGAGCGGTGAGTTGACTTACATCGATATCTGTCACGTCCACATTTCCGCCCCAGCGGTTGTCGCGCACGGTCTTGCTGGGGGTGAAGACGGCGGCGAGAGTGGCGTCAGGCGCAACTCCATAAATGCTGTAGCCGTTGGCATCCTCTCCAGTTTTAACTTTTACGCTGACGGTGGCGGGACTGCCGCTGATTTGGACAAGAAGGTCTGCCTTGTTGTAATAACGCTGGCCAGCGATCTCGGCGGGATCGGGGTAGCTGGCGTTCGGGGGTTCGATGATCTCCTGAAAGTCGTCGTTGTTCGGATTGGAATCCGTCGTGTTAAACGTACTGCTGGAGATATCGATGACTTTTTGCTGGGTGCCTGCGGTGGGCGGCGAAGTACTGGTCCAGTTGTCGAGATAGCCGTTGGAAACAGAGGAGCCAGAGACCAGGTCGGTGCCGCCGCCGTAAATGGGTGCCGAGGTGGGAAACAAGTTGGAGCCGCTGATGCGCCGGGAGTCGCCTGGCGCGTAGTTGCCCTCCATGCCGTTGCCGTAGGTCACGCGTCCCATCATGTGGACGCTGTTTTCTGCGGCGTAGAAAGTGCCGTTGCTGTGGATCCAGCCGTTGATGATCATGTCGGGACCCGGATGCAGCTCGAGGTTGTCATTATAGAAAATGGCGAAGCTCCAGGGAGATTTAAAGCGCTTGACGAAATAGCGATTAGTCTCCACATGCACGCTTGCGCCAGTGGTGCTGCGGTCGCGGATGGGAACTGTGACGCCAACGTGGGCTTTGTAGTAGAAATTGCGCAATCCGGTGTCCGCGCCGATGGCGGGGCGGAGATAGTCCTCGCCGGTCGTCTTGGTGGGCGTCACCGAGGTGGTGACGTCATTTCCAAAGCCATCAATGTGGGTGATCTTGAAATCCTTTTTGAAGCCATCGCTGCCCACTGTGAGGTCCTGAGTGTAATAAAAGCCGGTGGCACTGCTCGCGACGGAGGCGGAAACCGGCGTGTAGGAGGCCAGAGTCGTCTTTAAGTCCGCTGTGGTGATCTCGCCGACTGCGCCGCGATTCTGGCTGGCGGTTTTCCAGACCGTGAACGCCTGGTCGATGAGACCGTCGGCGATGTTGGCGGCAGCTTGATACGCCTCGGTGCGCTCGCCGTTTTTATCCATGGCGGTGGTGAAGTCAAAGGAGACGCTGATGAGCGCGGCAAAAGTCGCGATGATCATCATGGTGATGACGATGGTGTTGCCTTGTTCGTTTTTCATGGCGGTGATCTCAGTTATAGACGGTGCTTTGGAGCATGGTGCATTTGGCGGGAATGGTTTCATTGAGGACCATGCGGTCTCCAATGTATTTGCGGACACCGGTGTCGGCGTTGATGGAAATAAGCTGGACGGTGACGCTGCTGCTTCCCGTCGGAATGGAGAAGGCACCGTCGGGCAACGTCAAGGTGCCGGCAGGCAGATAGGTGGTCATGTCCCGGTTGGTAACGGTGTAACTCGTGGTCACCAAGGCATCGGGATAAAACCGGACCTCCGTATTTGTGGGCAAACCATCACTGTCCGTCGCCGTGGTCGTAGGCACCACGCAATACGCTGCCAGTCGCGCGATATAGATGAGAGTCGGCTCAATCGGCGGAGTGGGATACGTATTCGGGCTGATGTTCAGGTTGACGCCGAGATCCTTCACCGTGACCGTGGTCGGGCTGCCCAGGGAGACAGCCGTGATCGTGCGCGTCAGGGTGTTTCCCAAAATATCCGAGATGTCGGGAAAAATCAGGATGTCGCCCACTTTCGGCGAAACGGTCTGCTGTGGGATTTTCAGGGACACCGACGAAGTAGCGGACACCGTCGGGATGCTGTAAGTATTGGTGCTGCTGGAAACAACGTAAGAGGCTTTGGAATTGAGCAGCAAAGGAAACCGCACGCCCTGGCCCGTCGCTGTAGAAACGCTCTGAAAACTGCCACTCACCAGCTTGACCAATTCGGGACGTCCGACTGATTCGTGCAAATCTTGAATCAGGCGGAGCGAGGCCATGCGCACCGTAAGATTGGAATGGTTGGTGGCGATGTTTTTGGAGAAAAGAATCATTCCCCCATTCAGAACGGTGTAAATCACGCCGCCCACGATGGTCAACATGCCCATGGAAATGGCGAGTTCCATGAGGGTGAAGGCCCTTGAAGAAAAGCGGCTGGCAGATGTCTTATTCATCGAGTGAGCGGAAAGTGCTGAAGCGGACTTGGTATCGGTAGGCTGACTCGAAAGCCGCCTGAGTGGTGTAGGTGTAGGAAGCGTTGTTGGTCGCGCTGTTGCTGCCGCGATAGTTGTAGCCCACGGTCACGTCCACCTGACGCAAAGACGAATTGATGATCGTTATCTTCCGGAGCAACTGCCCGTTGACGATGGTCGTGCCTTTGTTCGCCCCAATCTGGAGTCCCACCGGGGAAATCACCACGCTGTAAGCACGTCCACTGGCATCCGTGCCCGACGCGGCCCAGCTATCTCCCGTGGCCAGAGTGCCGCCCTCGGATTGCACCCGCAAAATCTGCGGAACGCTGCTCGTCGCCGTGTAAGGCCGGGCCGACATCACATCATCAATCTCCTGCTGGGCCATGACGACAGCCGCCGTTCCGATCCGGCTCCGGGAGCTCTGCCTGTTCAGCACCAGAAAAGTCGAGGTGATGCTCAGGAAAATAATCGCGAGCAAAGTCATGGAAATCAGGATTTCCGTCAGAGTGAAGCCGATCTTTCTCTTAAAAAAACCAGGAAATATGAGGACGGGCGACATGACCCGTCTTAATACGCAGCTTCCATACCATTGCTCCCCGCCGCGTGTTTTTACCTCAGATAGTCGGCAATTCCAAGAAGTTTTTCTTAGAATTGCGTCTCACTTCTCAAGAATGTGGAGACAAGGGGGATCGAACCCCTGACCTCGTCATTGCGAACGACGCGCTCTACCAACTGAGCTATGTCCCCGGTCACTGGGCCTGTCATGGAATACAGGCGCTGTCAGTATGTGTTGAAAAAGCTTTTCGGCAACCAAAAAGGCGGCCTCATTCCCATGGAACTCGACTCTCGTTTTATCCAGCCAGCAAACCAGCCATGTAGGCGGCGGGTTGGAAATTCTCGATGAGCACTTCGGTGCGGCCGTGGCGCGACATGCGGACTTGAGGGACGTTGATCTCGGGGGTTTTCGCCGGGGAGAAAAGGATGTCGTCGTGCGTGGCGTTGGCTTTTGTTTTGAACATGCTCGGAACCAGATTGCCGCCGAGGTGATCGCTGCGCCCGGTGGCGACGTGCATCGTGCCGAGGACTTTTTCATCCTGAATGTCGCGACCGGAAACGGGCAGCACTTGCGTCCCGAAACCGAGTTCGCCCAATTCGCCGGTAACCGGATCGTAGGCCAGTTTCGCGTTGTGCTCGGCGACGGTTCCCGGGTTGCCGCGCACGAAATCCGCGTGAACGATTCGCCCGCCGGTTACGTTCATGATTCCCAAAGTGCCGTCCTCGTATTTCGAGGGAAACTGCCCCTCGGCTCCGGTGGGGACGTAATAAATTTCACCCGCCGGCAGATTGGCAATGTCTGGACCGCCGCGACAGAGGCCGTGGCTTTTTTGCGCCTCCTGACCGTCGAGCTGGAGGCGCAGCGTGTATTTCGCGTCGTCCAGAGTGTAATCGATCTCGACCCAGTCCGCGTTCGTCATGCCGAGGCGCAGCTTTTCCGCATCGCGGCTGACTTCGTCGTAATCCACGGCCAGGCCGGAGCCGAGGATGATCTCATTCACCCCATGCAGCGTCGCGCCGCGGAAGCCGTATTGCTTGGCAAAAGCCGTCAGCGGCGCGGTCGCCGAGTAGGTGGAAATGCAGAGAATGATCTGGTAATTCGGGTAAACGTCGCGCTCCAGGCTGACTTGTTTTCCCACGGGAGTGAACGCCTCGTCGCCCATGTCGAGGTTGCTGCCGCCGGTGATTTCAAAGGCGTAGAAATCCACGTTTCCGACGTTGATCGCCGCACCCTCGCCGTTGAGCAAACCCTGGTAGAAGACCTCGTAGGCGTTACGCTGGATGGTGAGTTCCGGGTTTTTCAGAAAGGCGAAATCCTTCACCTCGGCTGGGTTTTCGAGATCGATCAGGATGGCCACATTTTCGCCGCCCTTCGGATGAAAGACCGTTTTCAACAGACGCGAGAGGCTAAATTCGGGGAAACCCGCGATGCGGGGAATGGCGGGTGCGGTGGCGGTGATCATAACGTCATGTTCGGTGGTTATCGAAGAATGTCAAAACTCGGATGCAGCTTACCCCGAGCAGGTCTTCAGTGTAAATCCTGATACGACTGCAACTCCCCCCCGCGATGCAGCGGAGTTGCATAAAACTGGAGTTTTTATTCGCGCCCAGCGGCGGCCTTTGCTTTGCTGTGCGGTCACATGTCGAGTCAACTGGGCCAGCTATTTCGCATTTCCACCTGGGGTGAATCCCACGGGGGCGGCGTTGGCGTGGTCATTGATGGCTGCCCGGCGCGACTGGAACTCAGCGAGGCCGATATTCAAGTCGATCTCGACCGGCGGCGTCCGGGTCAAAGCGAGATCGTGACCCCGCGCGACGAAGCGGACGAATGCCGGATTTTGAGCGGCGTTTTCCAGGGAAAAACCCTCGGGACTCCCATTTCCATCGTGGTGATGAACAAGGACGCGCGCCCGTCGGCTTACACCGAGATGGAGACCGCGTTTCGCCCATCGCACGCAGATTTTACCTACGAGGAAAAATACGGGATTCGCAATCATCAAGGCGGCGGTCGCGCGTCGGCCCGCGAGACAATTGGCCGCGTGGCGGCGGCGGCGGTCGCGAAGAAACTTTTCGCCCACATCGCACCGCAACTCGAGGTGCTGGCCTACGTGAAATCGATCTACAACATCGAGGCCGAAGTCGATCCGTCTACGGTGACTTTCAGTGCTATCGAAGGTAACATCGTGCGCTGTCCCGACGCGGCTGCGGTGGAAAAAATGATCGCGCTGATCAAACAAATGCGGACCGACGGCAACTCGGTCGGCGGCGTCGTCGAATGCGTCATCCGAAATTGTCCGACCGGCCTCGGCGAGCCCGTTTTCGACCGGTTGGAAGCCGACTTGGCAAAAGGAATGCTCAGTCTGCCCGCGACTAAAGGCTTTGAGATCGGTTCCGGTTTTTCCAGCACGCGCATGACGGGCGCGGAGCATAACGATCCTTTTGTGATGCGTGAGGGAAAGGTCCGCACGACGACGAATTTCTCCGGCGGCACCCAGGGCGGCATCTCGAATGGCGAGGACATTTTCTTTCGTGTCGCCTTCAAACCCACGGCCACGATTACGCGCTCGCAGCAGACCGTCACCAAATCCGGCGAAGCAACAGAACTCGCCGCCCGCGGACGCCACGATCCATGTGTGCTGCCGCGCGCCGTGCCGATGGTCGAGGCCATGGCCTGGCTAACATTAGCCGATCATTGGCTGCGGCAGCGCGCGACCGATATCGTTCCCCGCTAACATGACGCTCGCCGAGAACACTTTCGCGGGTCTCACCGTGCTACAAATCGCATTGGTTAGTCTCACGTTGCTCATCATCACGATGAACGTCTGGTCAGGCTGGCAAAACGGCATTGTGCGCCAGGTGCTGCGAATCTTCGCCATCCTCGCGGGCTACATTGCAGGCTACAAGCTAGGTCCGGTTCTAACTCCGATGGTGCCCGATGTGGCGGTGCTCGGCTCCGTGCAGCCAGCAGTGATTTCCCTCCTCACTGGCTTCCTCACCTACCTGTTTCTGCGCTTCCTAATCAACATGCTTTTCCGCAAAACGCGCGAGCAGGAATCCGCCATCATGCGCTTCATTTACGGCATCGGCGGCGCGACGATCGGGTTGTTCTTCAGCGTGTTCTTTCTAGTAGTTTTTCTGGCAGGCATCCGATTGTTAGGAACCGTCGTGGACGCTCAATTTCACGTGGCCGAGAAACGTCATGAGAAGCTGCCCGACGACACGCGCACTACAGTCATGACGCAATTCTCGAAGGCGCGTCAGGCGATTGAAAACGGTCCCGTCGCTGCAGTAGTCGAGACGATTGATCCGACTCCGACGACAGTTTACAAAACGCTGGATCGCGTCACCACGATGACCGCCGATCCAGATGCGATGAATCGGTTTTTCAACTACCCCGGAACGAAGAAATTGATGCAGCATCCCGCATTGAAAAAACTAGCGGACGACCCGCAAGTTCAGGTCATGGTTCAGAAGAAAGACTACGTCGGTCTGATGCAAAATCCCAAAGTCGCGGAGATGTTGAAGGACGATTCTTTGCGGACGCAGTTGAAGACGTTCGAGTTCAACAAAGCTCTGGACTACTCGCTCAAGCCCGGTCCGATTGCACCCGCCAAACCCTCCCCCACTCCTCTCAACACCATTCTCTACTAACATTTATGAAACCCGGATTGATCGTCACCATTGGACTGGAAGTCCACGTCCAGCTTAAGACTCGCAGCAAGATGTTCTGCGGCTGCCCCGTGGAGTTTGGAGCGGAACCTAACACGCACACCTGCCCCGTCTGTCTCGGCATGCCGGGCGCATTGCCGGTAATGAATTTGCAGGCACTGAAACTTACTGCGCTGACAGGTTTGATGTTGAAATGCGAGATTCCCGAGATCTGCAAATTCGACCGCAAACACTACTTCTATCCGGACATGCCGAAGAACTACCAGATCACACAATTCGACCAACCGATTTGTCTCGGCGGCGGCGTTCCGCTGCACGATCTGGCCTACCCAAAAGATCACCAAAAGAAGATTACGACTCCTAACAAAATCATCGGGCTCACTCGCATTCATCTGGAGGAGGATGTCGCGAAAAGTTTCCACTTCGATGCGAACACTGGGATCGATTTTAACCGGGCCGGATCGCCGTTGATGGAGATTGTTAGCGAGCCCGACATTGCATCACCCGAAGAGGCGTTTGCCTATCTAACCTCGCTGCGCCAAGTGTTAGTCTATGGCAACGTGAGCGACGCCGACATGGACAAGGGCCAGATGCGTGTGGACTGCAACATTTCCGTGAGACCCGCATCGCAGAAAGACTACAACGCGAAGATCGAGCTGAAGAACTTGAACACCGTCAGCGGAGTTAGACGCGCGCTGGCTTTTGAGATCGAGCGCCAGACCGAAGCAGTGGAAAATGGAGTTGTTCTCAAGCAGGAAACCCGCCGCTGGGACGACGACGCAGGCGAGACCTATCTCATGCGCGTGAAGGAAACTTCCGCTGACTATCGTTACTTCCCCGATCCCGATTTGCTGCCGGTGAAAACGGAAGCGTTTATGACGGAAGTTCGCACGCTGGTGCCTGAGTTGCCGACGCAAAAACGCGACCGCTATGTGAGTGATTACGCTGTAAGTCCGTATGACGCCTCAGTGATTGCCAACGATCTCGATCTTTGCACCTATTTCGAGGCGGCGGTGAAGACTGCGCGCAAGCCAAAGGGTATCGCCAACTGGATGCTCAACGATCTTCTCAGCGCCCTGAGCGCGGCCAATCTAACTATTGCGTCATCGCCCATCCAACCAGAGTTGCTGGATGAATTGGTTAACCTCGTGGACGACGGAAAAATCAATGGCAAGCAGGCGAAGGAAGTCTTTGCCGATATGTTTGCCACTGGCAAATCGGCCGGCGTGATCGTCGAGGAAAAAGGGCTCAAACAAGAGAGCGACAGCGGCGCGATTGAAACGATCTGCCTGCAAGTCATCGGCGAAAATCCGAAGTCGGTCGAAGACTATCGCGCTGGAAAAGTGGCAGCGGTGAACTTCCTCAAGGGACAAGTCATGAAGCTCAGCAAAGGAAAAGCGAATCCCGCCATCGTCGGCGATTTGTTAGTCAAGCTGCTGGGTTGACTTCCATTTCCATGTTAGTCCGCTCACTTTTCAGCCTGCTGCTTCTAGCTATTTCGCTGCAAGCGGCGCCGAAGGGAGTCGTGCTGCTGATTGCCGACGGAACTTCGCTGGAACTACTCACCGCCGCGCGCATTTATCAGGGCGGTGTTGCGTCCAAACTCAATCTGGAAACCATGCCGCAGTCGGCTTTTGTGAGCACGTATTCCTACGATGGAATGGTGACCGACTCCGGCGCTGCCGCGACCGCGCTGGCTCGTGGTTTCAAGGCCGACAACCAGGCCGTCGGTTCTCCGCCGCCGGGAAAACCGAGCGCGCCGAGCATTGTGGATCTCGCAAAGAAAGCGGGGTGGGCCACGGGCGTGATCACCGACGACAGCGTGACCGGCGGCACTCCCGCGCCGTTTGTGATCGAGCACGATCATCGCGAGGAGGAATACATTATTGCCAATCTGGAAGCGCAAAATCTCGGTAAAAACTGCGACTTTCTCCTCGGCGGCGGCCAGCGTTACTTCCAGGGCGGGCCACCCGGAGGCGGGAGCACTAAATTTGTGCCTGTCTTTAATTCGACTGTTTCCACCCTGACAGCATCTAACATCCAAATCTTCGACTCGTGGGACAAATGGATGGCCGCGCCGCCCGCCGATTTGCGGAAGCCGATCCTGGGAATTTTTGCCCCTTTCAAACTGGACTTCATCGCCGATGGCGACCGCAAGCCGCACCTCGAGGACATGGTTTCCGAAGGACTCCGGCTTTTGCAAAGCTCGGGAAAACCTTGGCTGCTCATCGCCGAGGCCGGGCTTCCGGACAAGGCCTGTCATTTAAACAACATGAAGCGAGCTCTTGAGGAAGTGCTCGTGCTGGATCGCACCGTCGCTCTGATCCGCCAAAAGATCGGGCCAGACGTCCTCTTTCTCGTCACGACCGACCACAACACGGGGGGACTCACCTTAAACCCTGGGCTACCGATTCGCACGAAGGGCGATGCTTTGTTAAAGACCAGTCCGATCACGAAACTGCCCGTGCTCACCTTCGCCAGCGGCCCCGGCGGCGTGCTCGATACGACTGTCACTCCGCCCGACCCGTCGGTGGATTACACCGCGCCGGAGGCTGTTTCTCCGGCGTTGATTCATAGCGGAGCCGCCTGGCACAGCGGCGGTAATGTCTGGCTCTTAGGCCAGGGCCCGGGCAGTGAAAAGGTTCACGGTTTCCTCGATAACACGGACATTTTCCAGATCATGGCTGCCGCTATTTCGGAAAAATAAGGCTCCGAGACGGATTGTTACCATTTTATTATTTGCACCGCTTCTGCATCTGGCTTACCACTGCGATTCCTATGAAATTCACCCCTTTGGCACTCGTTGCCGCACTCACCATCACCTCTTTTGCGCAAGCTGAAGACCTCAAAGAACCCAAAGACAAAGTCAGCTACAGCATCGGCGTCGATATTGGTTCCACCATCAAGCGCCAGGGCATCGAGATCGATCCCGACAAAGTATTGCTCGGCCTGAAGGACGCCTACAGCGGCGGCAAACTCGCCCTCACCGACGAGGAAATGAAGTCCACGATGGAGACGTTTCAGAAGGAAATGATGGCCAAGATGGCCAAGAAGCGTGAAGACGACGGCAAAAAGAACAAGGAAATCGGCGAGAAATTCCTCGCGGAGAACAAGAAGAAGGACGGCGTGAAAACCACCGCTTCCGGTCTGCAATACAAGATCATCACCGAAGGCAAAGGCGAGAAACCGAAGGAAACCGACACCGTTGTCACCAACTATCGCGGCACGACCATCGACGGCAAAGAATTCGACAGCTCCTACAAGCGCAATGAGCCTGCGGAATTTCCTCTCGCTGGCGTGATCAAGGGCTGGACCGAAGGTCTCCAACTCATCCCCGTCGGCACCAAGGCCCAATTCTACATTCCAGCGGAACTCGCTTATGGCGACAACGCTCCTCCCGAAATCGGACCAGGCCAGACCCTAATCTTCGACGTCGAGCTTCTCAGCATCAAGGCTCCTGAAGCCGCCGCACCAGACGCGGCTGCCAGCGCCACTCCAGCAACTGCGGCACCCGACCAGAAACCTGCGGAGAAGAAGTAACTCCCATGCCCGCCATCCGGGTCACCTATTATCTGGAAGTCCTTTCCTCATGGTGTCACTGGGCGGAACCGACTTGGACTGCACTGCAGGCGAGATACGCCGCAGTCGCCGAGTTTGATTGGAAGATCGCCCTCATGGAGGCGTCCGCATTTCCCGAGTCCCTCGAGCAATGCGATTGGTTTTACCGGCGCAGCGGCACGATTCGCCGCTCGCCCTATAAGTTGAACCCTGGCTGGTTTGAAACTGGCCAGGGTCAATTTTTGCCTCCGAGTCTAATGGCTCTCGCAGCGAAACAGATGGGAGTTGCAGACGATTCCGTGCGGATGGCCCTAGCGCACGCTGCCCTCATCGAGGGGCAAAAAGTCGCGGACTGGCAGATAGCAGCCGAAGTCGCATCACGGGCGACCGGCATTTTTCCGCAGGAGCTTTTGGAGAAGGCGCGGTCGCCAGAAATTCTCCAGGCAGCGCAGGTTAGCACCGAGGAATTTCGCCAGTTGCAGGTAACGCAACGTCCGGCGTTTCTGATTGAGAGCCCCATCGGCGATCGGGCTGTTTTCTCCGGTCTGGTGCATTTCACGCCGCTTGCCGCGACCATCGACGCGATGTTAGAAGATGCCGCTGGCTATGCCTCCTACGAGGCGCATTTTGGCAAGACCGGAGCAGTTAGTGAGTGCGATTCACATTAAAGCTTGCCTGTGGGCAGAGGCGCTATTATATGCCTCGTTCCGCATGGCAGTGAACAAGCCTCGCAGATTTTTTAACCCAAACCAAAAACCGAGAGTCATCGCCTTAACCTGCGCCGATTTTCCAAGGAGATAGCACCATACAGCAACCACCCCGTGTCAATGGCCGCATACGCGCTCGAGAAGTGCGCGTCATCGTGGCGTCCACTAATGAGCAACTTGGCGTCTTGAAACTGACCGACGCCATCAAGCACGCGCAGCAAGCCGGCTTGGACCTCGTCGAAGTCGCTCCCAACGCCAACCCCCCAGTTTGCCGCATCGTCGATTTCGGCAAATACCGTTACGAGATCGCCAAGCAGGAAAAGGAAAAGAAGGCTACCACCAGCAAACTCAAGGAAGTCAAATTCCGGGTCAATATCGACGAGCACGATTACATGACGAAGATTCGTCGTGCCGAGCAGTTCCTCGACAAGGGCAACAAGGTTAAAACCCAACTCCAGTTTCGCGGACGCGAAATGGCGCACCAAGATCTGGGTTACGCGCTGATGCAACGCGTCAAAGCCGATCTCGCCACCATGTCAGCCGTGGAGACCGAGCCGAAAATGATGGGCCGCAGCATTAACATGATGCTCTCCCCGCTCCCCGCCGCCCGCCGCAAACTGAAGTGGACGACCAAGGACGACGCCGACCTCGACGAGGAGGAAGAAGAAGACGACGAGGGCGACGAAGCGGAGGATTGAAACTCCCACGCCGGATAACGGCAGTTCGATTTTGAAAAAGACAAGGCGGCAAATCCAAGCCGCCTTTTTCTTTGGTTAGAACAACGACAACTGATTCGTCGGCACACGGAAGGCCGCCGTGGAAAGCTCGGGCATTTCCTTGGGGAAGCCGGCCTTGTGACGGGCGAGCTGGTAAAGATTTCGCATTTCAGTCGCATAGAAACCTTCGCCGCTCATCCGGGAGCCGAAACGCGGATCGTTCAATTTGCCGCCACGCATCGCCCTAACCCGGCTCAAAATTTTCTCCTTCTGCCCCGGCAGCGTTCGCTCCAGCCAATCCTCGAAAACGGGCGCGACCGCACCCGGCAGCCGCAGGGGAACGTAACCCACGCCGCGCGCCCCAGCCTTCGCGACCGCCGCAAAGATTGCGGGCATCTCGTGGTCGTTCAGCCCCGGAATACATGGAGCCATGAGGACTCTCACTGGGATGCCCGCCGCGCTCAGTTCCTCCACGGCGGCGAGTCGCCGGCTGGGAGCGGAGGCGCGGGGTTCGAGTGTTTTCGCCAGCTCGGCGTCCAGCGTGGTGATGGAAATATTCACCAGCGCCGCCTGATGCGCGGCGAGCGTTTTCAGGTGGTCGATGTCGCGCGTGACGAGGTGATTTTTCGTAATGATGCCAACCGGCTGACGAAATTCCGCCATCACTCCGAGACAGCGGCGGGTGATTTCCAGGGTACGCTCGATCTGTTGATAACAATCCGTGACACCGCTCATGATGAGCACCTGCGGTTTCCACTTTCGGGCCGAAAGCTCGGCGTGGAGGAGTTCGGGCGCGTTCTCTTTCACGACGATCTTCGATTCAAAATCCAGCCCGGCAGAAAACCCCAGAAACTCGTGCGTCGGCCGTGCGAAGCAATAGGCGCAGCCGTGTTCGCAACCCCGATACGGATTCAGGCTGGCCTCGAAACCAATATCGGGGCTGTTGTTGTAAGTGATGATCGACTGCGTAGCGTCCTTCAGAAACTGCGTGCGCAGCGGACGCAGTTCGTCATCTGGATCTAACTCCGCATCAGGATCAGCGACGTATTCGAGCTTCTCGAAGCGGTTTTTCGGGTTCAATCCCGCCCCGCGACCGCGAGTTAGGTTCGAATCGCGCGGTTGCATTCCCACCCTTTCGCACTGTCGCAGAATCCTCTGCAACTCGTCGCGCTGCGGAACCGGTGAAAACACTCGCCGCCAGCACGGCTCCATTCTAACCTAACTCCCTTGAAAAAACTCCTTCTCTTCGACATCGACGGCACCCTCATTGACACCGGCGGCACCGGGTTTCCCGCCTTGCAACAAGCGTTGCAGGACAGTTTCGGCATCGAGGACGATCTGAGTCACATCAGTCTCGCCGGGGCGACGGATACGAATATTTGCCGCGAGATTCTGGCGCATCACGGGATTGAGCCGACGGCGGCGAACATAGCGCGCTACCTCGACAGCTACCTGCACCATTTGCAGATGTTGCTCCCGGAGAAAAGCGGACGCGTGCTGCCGGGCATCCTCGAACTGCTGGGAAAACTCCAGTCGCGTCCGGGCCTCGTCGTCGCCCTGCTCACCGGCAATCTCATTCGCGGGGCCGAGATTAAGCTCGCCCACTTCGGCATCTGGCATTTCTTCGAGTTTGGCGCGTTTGCCGACGATCACCACGTGCGCAACGAGCTGGGGCATTTCGCGAAGGCGCGCGCCTTGGAAAAGCACGGCGTCGAATTTCCACCGGAGGCGATCTATGTTATCGGCGACACCCCGAAAGACATCGCTTGCGGTCGGGCCATCGGCGCGAAAACGGTCGCCGTCGCCACCGGCGAATACAGCAGGGACGAGTTAGAGAGTTATCAGCCTGATTTCGTTTTTGAGAATTTCTCGGAAACCGCCCACGCCATCGAGCGGCTCGGCTGGTAAAACCTACGCCGCAGCCTTCGTCTGGTGCCGGAGCGATTCCGGACTCTTGAAAAGCACCGCCTCGGACTCGGAAACCTTGATCAACCGGCCTTCCGGATCTCGGAAATTGGCATACGGTCCGTCATTCAAAACAATCACGCCATTGCGCCGCAACTGGTCGAGCACGGCTTGGCGCTCCTTGATCGACAGATACAAATGGAAGTAGCTCACGGCCTCGCCCATCAGGCACGGGCGAATGGTCAGCGGCATGCCGCCGAGCATGAGATCGACATAACGGTCGGTGCGTTCACTGATCACCTTCGCCGCCAGGATATTGACGTAGAAGTTGCGAATCTCCCGCCAGCGCTCCGTAAAAACGGTGATGGAATAGCACTGGGGTTTGATCATGCTGCGGTTGACCCGACGCCGGGGATTCACCCGGTTTAGTTGCTCAAATTCTGGTGGCATTATGGATTCCTTCTTAAGCAGGTTCCATGCACCACTTGCGGAACATTCTTCATTTGCCAGCGGGAATTATTTTCAGAAGTGCCCTTTGCCGGGTAAATGAGGGCGAAAAAGCGGCTTCCGGGTGCCGATGAACCGTGGATTCTCACATTTGTCTTCCAAATTAGAGAAAACACGAGGTTTTACGTCGCATCCGCTGTGGACTGCCCCTGCGGCGGCAGGAAGAAAAAGGAGAAAAGAAAGTTCTGACCCGACTTGCAACTCGCAACTCTGGGGGAGGCGCGGGCTGCCTAGCCTTTCACCCGTTTGGCCAGGCGGAGAAACATTCCGATCGTCACACCGGCGAATATCCACGGGAGCCACGACAGGGCGGCCACGAAAACCTCATTCGGCGTGAGTGCCATCGAACCCGACTGCAAGCCGCGCAACAAACCGGCAAACATCAGTCCCGCGCTGCCGTAGGCGAGATTCGTCGCCAGCCCGCGAAAGCTCAAGATCGTCGCCCGTCGCGCCGGGTCAGCGGCCTGATTGAGATAATACGACGTGAGAAAATTCATCACCGACATGCCGAGACCGAGCAGAAGCGGAAAAATCAACCCCGTGTAAGGCAGCACAAAAGTCAGCCCCGTGAGTGCGATGAAACTCAAGCCCGACACCACGGCGAAAGCCCGCGTCGGCGGCCCTAGCGCGATGAGCCGTTTCGCCAGCGGCGGCGCGAGGTAGCCGAGGAGGGCAAACCCGGAGCCAATCAATCCAAACGACGCCTCGGGCAACTGGATGAGCCGGTAATATTGGCTGCCGATGGTGAGGAAGAGTCGAATGAAGCTGTCGTTGCAAATCGTCGCGGCAATGACGAAGAGCGCGAGCGGCGACGCCCAGATCCAGCGTCCGGCAGCAACCACTTCGCCAAAGGCTGCCCCGGCCGTGACGTGTTTTCCCGTAGTCAGCGGTGGCTCGTGCAGGCGCAGCGCGGCGAGCACGGTGCCGAGCGATGTGGCCAGGGTGAGATACACCGGCCAGCGAACGGTGAGCGCCTTCGTTGCCACGAGCGGACTTCCAATGAAATGGAGCACGCGTGTGACCAGACCCGGATCATAGACCGCCGCACCGACGACCATGGCAAAGAAAAATCCGCCCGACTGCCAGCGCGCCAGACGTTCCAGCACCCGGGGCCATTCGTTGTCGCGCCCGGCGGCTTTCAGCGAATCATAGACCAGCGCCTCGTCGGCCCCGCTCGCACTCGCCTCCGCCGCACCGCTGATCACCCGGTTCAGCATGAACAGCCAGAAGAGCAGCGTGAGATTTGACCGGGGCGCGAAGGAAAAGACGGCCATTTCGAGGACCATGAGGCAGGCGGCAAAGACGACGAGTCGTTTGCGTCCGACGAGATCGGCGAGCGCACCCGAGGGCACCTCCAGAAGGACGATGGCGGCAGCCCAGGCGACATTCAGGAGGGCGTATTGTGAGAGGGTGAGGCCGAGGTCGAGGAAGAGAATCGCCATCACCGGATAGTAAAACCGGGCATTGAAGAGCACGCGAAAAACGATGAACCACCGCACATTGCGATCGGCAGCGGAGTGGAGTTCCATCGCACTGTGATGTCAGGAAACGAGGGATGGGTCAGTATCTATTTCGGTGTTTATCGAAAAAGGTAAGCGATGGAAGGTGGTGCGGGGCTGGGAGTGGGAGGATGGCGGCCTCTGCTTCGGGAGCGCACGCGTCCCGCGTGCTCCGTTGGGCGTCTCGCCCAATGGCGATCTTCCGTCCATGGAGGGTAAGAGCTTTTTCAGGCACCGGGCCTCGTATTCTATTTCACTCGACCGTCGCCTATGCATGCTGACCCCCGTCTTTTCGGCGAGACGCCAAAAAGAACACGCGGGACGCGTGCGCTCCCAAAGAAACGGGCAGCGGCGCGCCGTTTGTCTGGGGAGCACAGGCCGCTGGCCTGCAGTTCTCGGCGGCCCGCCGGGAACCAATGGGCGATGCGAGTGATTCGAGTTCGATAGTTGCCATCCTCACTTTGGCGGGCCGCCAAAGGGTGCAGGCGAGCCGCCTGCGCTCCCCGGAATTGTGGGCCACCGCTGGCCGTGGGAGTGCCATGCGACTGACATCCGGCGGCGGGGCGGGTGACGTTTCTCTTCATATGAAAACATCCTTCGTCTCTCTGTTGCTGGCCGGTGTGCTAGGTGCTGGTGTTATGACTCCTTCGCCCACCGAAGCGGCCAGTCTGGTGGTGTCTATCGGCGACCGCGGTTACTATCATGGCCGCTCGTATCGACGGCATCATCGTCATTACGTGTGGGTGCCCGGTTATTGGCATCGCACGCGGCATCATCACCGCGTCTGGATCCACGGGCATTATGCGGTGAGGTAAGCGGAGGCTTGGCCTACGGGATGGCGGTCAAGATTCGGAAGATCGAATAGAACGACAAAGACTTCGATTAAGCTGAGGCCAGGTTGAGGCGTTTTTGTTTCCGCATGACGCTCCACATGGCGAGGCCGCCGATGCAGCCGAAGCCGGCCATAATGGGATACCAGATGCCCCAGCCGTATTTCTGGATGCAGTAGCCGGTGAGGGGCAGCGCGATGGCGGCTCCGTAGTATTGGAAGCTGTCGATGACGCCGCTGGCGAAGCCAGCCATTTTCCGTCCGCCGATGTCCATGGCGGCGGAGGTGCCGACGATGCTGTGGGTGGAGTTGGCGGTGAAGGAGACGAGGACGAGGAACATGCACCCGATAAAGATGCCACTCGGGGTGGGTCCGACGAAGTGGAGGTGGATGACGATGGCGGCGGCGGTGATGACGAGCGCCTCGATGAAGTAGAGGCCCATGGCGACGGGCGAACGGTGGCCTTTGAAGACTTTATCGGAGACGATGCCGGAGAGGAAGGAACCGAGGACGGCGACAAGCGGCATGAGGTTTACGGTCCAGGCGACGGCGGCGGGCTTGGCGGCGAGGTCGAGTTTGAGCACGTCGTGGAAGTAGAGGATCATGAGTTGGTCGGAGCTGTTTCGCACCGCGCCGGTGCAGGCGTAGGCGAGGGCGTAAAACCAGATGAGCGGGTGCTGGAAGATGGTAATGAAACATTCGCGGATGCTGGCGCGGGTTTCGCTGCCTTCGTTACCTCGGCTACCGGGAGGGGTGGCATCGTCTTTAACGGCGTCTGGATGGCCGGCGGCCTCGGGGGTTTCCTTGACGAAAAAGACAAAGAGGAGCGCGGCGAAGGCGACGATGAAGGGCGGGATGCGGAAGAGGTAATGCCAGTCGGTGGCGCGTCCGTTAGCGGGCCCAGGCGAGAGGACCCAGATGCCAACGGTGAGGCCGGCGAGGATGATGGGGGCGAAGTTGTTGATGGCAAACTGGCCCATCTGAATCATGAAGCCGAAGATGCCGGCAAAGGTGCCGCGCTCGGTGCGATGGAACCAGGCGGCGTTGATTTTGATCATGCCCGGCGCGCCGAAGGATTGGAAGTAGCCGTTGAAGAGCCAGATGAGGGAGAACGTCGAGAAGGTGCCGACGAAGGAAGAGAAGCCGAAGATAAGGTTGACGATAATGGTGCCGATGGCTCCGGTAATCATGGCGGTCTTTCCCCCAATGCGGTCGGTCAGGAGGCCGTTGACGAGCTGGCCGGTGCCGTAGGCGAGCGACCAGGCGCTGAGCATGGAGGTGATCTGGAGGGTGCTGAAGCCAAACTCGGCGACCATGCCGGGGGTGGCGAACCGGAAGTTGTACCGGCACATGTAGAAGGAGGCGTAGAGGAGGCCGATGATGGCCCAGTTGAGCCCGCGGCGGGCGCGGAAACCCGGAGGGTGATGCAGGATGGTGTCGGGGGTCGCAGCGGGGGAGATGGCAGCCATGGGAGTTAGATAATCATGGTTTTGCCGTATCGAACACGAGAAAAGATTGGACAGTTACAATTTACTGTTCGGAGTAGTTCCAAGTGAGGCCGCCATCGACGACGAGAGTGGCTCCGTTGATGTAGTCGGCGTCGGAGGAAGCGAGAAAGGCGGCAAGCGCGGCGACGTCGTCGGTCTTGCCAAGGCGGGCAAGCGGGATGTTGCCGAGAAGCGATTTCAGGAGGGCCGGGTCGTGGAGGAGTTTGGCGTTGATGGGCGTCTCAATGGCTCCGGGGGCGATGTTGTTGACGGTGATGCCGTGGGGCGCGAGTTCGATGGAGAGGTTGCGCATCATCATTTTCATTCCACCCTTGCTGGCGCAGTAAGCGGTGAAATGCGGGAATGGCAGGTCCTCGTGGACGGAGCTGATGTTGATGATTTTTCCGGGCGACTGGCGGTCGATGAGGTGGCGGGCGAAGGCTTGCGAGGTAAAGAAGGTGCCCTTCAGGTTGGTGTCGAGAACGAGGTCGTAGTCGGCTTCGGTGACTTCGGTAAACGGGGCGTTTTTTTCGATGCCGGCGTTGTTGACGAGGATGTCGAGCGAGCCGAGCGCGGCGATGGAGTCAGCCACGAGTTTCTGGACATCGGCGACGTTGCCCAAGTCGGCGACCAGCGCGACCGACTTTCGTCCGAGAGCGCGGATGTCGGCGGCGGTTTGCTCGGCGGTTTCCGGGTGCGAATGGTAGTTGATGACGACGTTCGCGCCTTCACGGGCAAGTCGCATGGCAATGGACTGCCCGATGCCCTGGCTGCTGCCGGTGACGAGGACGTTGCGTCCCGCGAGTTGGTAGGAAGTGGCCATACGATTGAATCGCTACTGCTCCCCCGGCTTGTTGGAATTTTTTACGCCGGAATCCCCGACCGCACGATGCCCTGGGCTTTGTCCATGTCGGCATCGACCATGATTTTGACGAGCTCCTTGAATTTCGTTTTTGGTTCCCAGCCGAGTTTGGCTTTGGCCTTGGAGGGATCGCCGATGAGGAGATCGACCTCGGCCGGACGCTCGTAACGCGCGTCGTATTTCACGTATTCCTGCCAGTCGAGCCCGACACAGGCGAAGGCTTCCTCGACGTATTGTTGCACGGAGTAGGTCTCGTTGGTCGCCAGCACGTAATCGTCCGGCT
Source organism: Chthoniobacterales bacterium (assembly GCA_039930045.1). Lineage (NCBI taxonomy): Bacteria > Pseudomonadati > Verrucomicrobiota > Spartobacteria > Chthoniobacterales > Chthoniobacterales bacterium. The sequence continues at coordinate 21,992 of JBDSQB010000009.1, forward strand.
CATCGGCCTGCAACATCCGCCACATGCCTTCGACGTATTCTGGCGCGTAACCCCAGTCGCGCTTGGCTTCGCGGTTGCCGAGGTAGAGGTCTTTCTGTTGGCCGATCTTGATGTTGGCCACGGCACGGGAGATTTTCCGGGTGACAAACGTCTCACCCCGTCGCGGGCTTTCGTGGTTGAAAAGGATGCCGTTGCAGGCAAACAAATCGTAGCTTTCGCGGTAATTGATCGTCGCCCAATAGCCGAACATCTTCGCGCAGCCATAGGGTGAGCGCGGCCAGAAAGGCGTTTTTTCCGTCTGCGGGATCTCCTGCACCTTCCCATACATTTCACTGGAACTCGCCTGGTAGAAACGCGGTTTCACCCCCGATTCGCGGATCGCTTCCAGAATGCGAATCGTGCCGACGCCCGTGACGTCCGCCGTGTATTCGGGGATGTCGAAACTCACCCGCACGTGGCTCTGTGCGCCGAGATTATAGATTTCATCGGGCTGCAATTTGTAGAGGAGTTTCACCAGTTGCACCGAGTCGGCCAGATCGCCGTAATGCAGAAACAGCCGCACGCCATTGATGTGCGGGTCGGCGTAAATGTGGTCGATGCGCGACGTGTTAAACGTGCTGGCCCGGCGGATGATGCCGTGAACTTCGTAACCTTTGGCGAGAAGAAGATCGGCGAGATAGGAACCGTCCTGGCCGGTGATGCCGGTGATGAGCGCTTTTTTCATGGGAGTTAAATGGAAACCAGAGCCGTATTAAGAGAGGGAAATGCCCAATGCCTCAAGTGCCATTTTCTGCCCTACGAGCAGTTCGGCAATGCCCTTTTTTCCCACAGCGATGAGAGCGGCCAGTTGCGCCTCGGAGAAAACGGATTCCTCGCCAGAACCCTGCAACTCGATGAACTCTAGGTCGCTGGTCATCACGAGATTCATGTCGACCTCGGCGTCCTTGTCCTCGAGGTAATTCAAGTCGAGCAACGCCTCGCCGCCGCAGATACCCACGCTCACTGCCGCCGCTAGTTTCTTGATCGGCAACGCCGCCAGCTTCCCCGCCGCGACCAGTTTGTGACACGCCATCACCACCGCCACCGTCGCGCCCGTGATCGCCGCCGTGCGCGTGCCGCCGTCGGCCTGCAACACGTCACAATCGACGCAGAGCGTGCGCGCGCCCAATTTTTCCAAGTCCAGGACGGCCCGCAGCGAACGCCCGATCAACCGCTGAATCTCCGTGCTGCGTCCATCCAGCCGGCCCTTCGTAATGTCGCGTGCCTTCCGGTCGAGCGTCGAATAGGGCAACATGGAATACTCCGCCGTCAGCCAGCCGCCCGTCACATTTTGTTCCTTCATCCAGCGCGGCACTTTTTCATCGATCATCGCGCTGCAAATCACCCGGGTATTTCCCGTGGCGACGAGGACCGAGCCGGTCGCATTTGGCGCGATGTCGGAAGTGAAAGAGAGCGGGCGAAGTTGGTCGACCGTGCGGCCGTCGTTGCGAAGTGACATAAGGCGCGCAGACTAGGAGCCGGGTGAAATGCTGGCAAGGCTGCTGTTTGGGTGAACGGTGCGCACGCATTTCGTGATTGATGCGCGGCGGCCTGCATTCGATTCTAACTCCCATGTCGATTCAGCGAGCCAGAGTGCAGGTCCCCGGAACCACCGCCAATCTCGGACCCGGCTTCGATTGCCTCGGCATTGCGCTGGCCGTGCATAATGTCTTTACCATCGAACGCGCCGAATCTTCGCTGCCCGAGCCGATGATTGATCAGGCCGCCGCAGGTTTTTTTGCGCGGGCGAAACAGGCGCCGTTTCCCTTTCGCTGGTCGATTGAGGGCGAGGTGCCGCGTTCCCGTGGCCTCGGCAGCAGCGTCACGGTTCGACTCGGGCTCCTCCACGGCCTGAACGAACTCTGCGGACAACCCATGACGCGCCACGAGATTTTCCTCCTCTGCGCCGCTTTGGAGGGTCATCCCGACAACGCCGCGCCTGCGGTTTACGGTGGCTTCACCGTCGCCGGTGAGAATGGCCGCGTCGCCCGCTTCGAGGTGGATGCGAGTCTGATGTTTGTCCTGCTCATCCCCGACTTTGAAACGGAAACCACCTCCGCTCGCAAAGTGATGCCAAAGACGCTGTCTGTTTCCGACGCCGTCTTTTCCCTCGCCAACGCCTGCGCGATCACCGCCGCCTTCGCCAGTAAAAACTACGAGTCGCTGCGCGGAGCGTTCGCCGACAAAATCCACCAGCCGTATCGCACTCCGCTCATCCCGTTTCTCCCCGATGTGCTCACAGCCGCAGAAAAAGCCGGCGCCCTCGGCGGATTTCTCTCCGGCTCCGGCTCCACCATCGCCGCCGTCACCCTCAAAAACCCCGAAATGGTCGCCCGCGCGATGTCCCGTGCCTCCGGCCAGAAAGTCTGCGGCATCCGCATCGTCGGCGCCGACAACGCAGGCGTCCAAACCTTGTCCGTGGACAGCTAGTTAGCATCATGAGCCGACGTCTCGAGGAAGCGGAGGAATACGCCATCGATGTCATCCTCGGTGGCCGCAAAGGCGCGCAAGCCTCCATGCTGCGGACGCTTTTGTTAGGACTTTCCCAGCTCTACAAACTCGGCGTGCAAACCCGGCTCTGGCTTTTCCGCAAACGCCTCCTGCGCGATCACCAGCTAGGTTGCCTCGTCATTAGCATCGGCAATCTAACTGTCGGCGGAACGGGCAAAACTCCCGTCGTGGAAAAATTTGCCCGCGCCCTGCAAAACGGCGGCCGCCGCGTCGCCATCCTAACACGCGGCTACAAAAGCAAACCGCCGCCCGACACCCGCACATTCTGGGACCGCGTGCTCTTAAAAAAGCCCGACCGCGAGCCGCGCATTGTCTCGGATGGAAAGACTGTTTTGTTAGATTCCGAATACGCTGGTGACGAGCCCTACATGCTCGCAAAAAACCTCAAGGACGTGCTGGTCATCGTCGATAAAAACCGCGTGAAGAGCGGTCTGCGTGCAATCAAAAAATATGGCGCGGACACGTTGTTGCTAGACGACGGCCTGCAATATCTCCATCTCAAGCATCGCCTCGATATTGTGCTGGTCGATTGCCAGGCGCCGTTCGGAAATGAGTTTCTCCTCCCGCGTGGCACCCTGCGCGAACCGCCCGAAAATCTGCGACGGGCGAGTTACATTTTTCTCACCAAAAGCGACGGCAACAACACCGCGCTCATCGAGCGCATTCGACGCTACAACCGCCGCGCCGAGATCATCGAGTGCGCCCACCAGCCGCTCCATCTGGAAAATTTACATTCGGGTGAGATCGTTCCCCTCGACTTTTTGAAGGACAAATACGTTGCCGCCCTCAGTGGCATCGCCTCGCCGGAAAGCTTCGAAAACGGCCTGCGCAGACTGGGCGCGATCGTCGAGGTTAACAAACGTTTCGCTGACCATCATCGCTATACCAAGGAGGACTTGGATTCCTTTCTGCGACGCTGCATTCGGCGCGATGTGCATGCGATTATCACTACGGAAAAAGACGCCGTCCGCTTCCCCGCGATGAATGCATTGGAAGTCCCGATCTTCTTTCTGCGCGTCGAAATCCAGATTCTCAGCGGACAGGAAACCTGGGAACATTGCGTTCGCCGCATCTGCGATCCGCAGCACATCACACCCGCCGAAATCCGTCTCCAGACTGTCTAACATGATGGACCCGGCGACTGGAAAATATCCATTCGTGGGTCTGACATTCGCCGCCATGGCTGGCATTTTGCTGGCCGATCACTGGCCCGCTTCACTCGGGAGTTCCATGGCAATCACAGCCATTGCCCTCGGCATCTGGCGGCTCTATCGGCGAACTCCCACCTTGTTAGTACTCGTCGTCGCCATTTTCCATCTGCTGCACAGCTTGCAGTTCGATCACAATGCAAGTCGCATGTTAGCCGCGCAGCTCGGCGGCACTGAAACGACCATCCACGGCTCCGGCATCGTCGATTCCGTTCCCAACGAAATCGCGTCCTCCACCGGCAAGCTTCGCAGCAACTTCCAGGTCACACACGCCCAGCTAACTTTCGACGACACGCACCGGGTTGGATCGTTATCATTGCTGGTCAACTGGCCCGACGCCAAGCCAAAGCTGGGCGACCGAATCGAGTTTGAGGGCAATCTTCGGAACGTCGCCGCACCACGAAATCCTGGCGAGTTTGACTACCGAGCCTGGCTGGCGCGCCAAAACATATTTAGCCAAATCACAGTCCCGTTTGCAAAGAAGGCCCACATCGTCACAGTCGGTTCTAACTCGAATCTGCGTCGCTGGGCCAATGAAACCAAACTCACCCTCGCCCGCATCATCACCACCGATCTAACCTCGTCGCCCGTCGAGGCGAGCGTCATATCCGCGATGATGTTAGGAACCAAGGACGACACTCCCGATTCGACTCTGGAGTTGTTCATGAAGACCGGCACGTTTCATCTTTTCTCGGTCAGCGGGCTTCACGTCACCATGCTGGCGGCGATCACCTTTGGCATCTTCACCATCGTGCGAATCCCACGAAGAACGGCGCTGCTTCTAACCATTCCATCGGTCTTCATCTATGCACTGATCACCGGCTGGAGTCCGTCGAGTGTCCGCGCGGCGATGATGACTTCCGCGTTTGTCGTGGCGACGTTGCTGGACCGCTCGTCGCTCTCCATCAACACGTTGGCCGTTGCCTGTTTTCTGATTCTGATCGCCAATACCAACCAGCTTTTTTCCGCCGGCTTTCAGCTCTCCTTCACCGTCGTCGGCGCGATCATTCTCCTGAGCGGAACGATTACACGCTGGCTGCAAACATTTACCCAGCCCGATCCATTTCTTCCGAAGAAACTGCTCACGCCTTTTCAGAAAAGCCGCTGGCTGGTGACTAACAAAATCGCTGGCAATCTCGGCCTCACTCTTTCCGCCTGGGCCGGTTCGCTCCCGCTGACAGCAGTCTATTTTAACCTGCTCTCACCTGTCGCGCTCGTTGCCAATCTCTGCATCGTTCCCCTCGCCTTTCTCATTCTAACCTTGGGCATTCTCAGCCTGATGTCCTCGCTGGTTAGTTCATGGCTGGTGGTCGCATTTAACAACACGAGCTGGGCCTTCGTGAAAGTGCTTCTCCTCGTGTTAGGTGCCTTTGCCGCGATTCCCGGCAGCTCGGCTTTTGTGGGCTCGCATTGGTGGCAGCGTCCGAGTCAGCAGCGTGTCACGTTCTTTGACTTGGGCAGCGGCGGAGCGACTGCGATTGAGACGAGCAACAGTTGCTGGTTAGTCGATTGTGGATCGGACACAGACTATCGCCGCGTGGTGCGACACTACCTGCAACAACGCGGCATCAACCGCGTCGATGGCATCCTTCTAACCCATGGCGATGGAAGTCATATCGGAGGCATCACGCAGTTTCTGATCGATTTCCCAAAGGCTGCGGTCTATGTGCCCGAAGCAGGCCGAAAGTCGATTGTCTTCCGGCGGTTGGTTAACAAAGACACCGCCCACTGGATCACTGCCGGTGCGAATTTTTCTGTGGATGACCATGTTAGCATTGATGTTCTTTGGCCGCCCTCAACAGTCGATAGTGGACGCGCCGACGATCATTGCATGGTGCTGAAACTCTCAATCAACAATCAGATGTTTCTACTAACTGGTGACAGTGGGCTCACCACGGAAATGAATTTGCTCGCGAATGAATCTCCCGATTTTCTGCGTGCCGACTGGCTTGTTATGGGACGTGACCGCAATGATGTCGGCGGCTCCAAAACGTTTTTCCAGCGAGTTGGGGCGAGATCAGTTTTGACAACTGGCACGAATTTTCCGCCTGCGGAAAAGGTTCCCGCATCGTGGGTTAAAAACTGCCGAGAGTTAGGTTTGAATTTTCTCCGCTTTGATGAAACGGGTGCGGTGCAAATCGACTTGCAGGAGAAGAAGGTGGACGTGAAAACTTTTGCCCGCGCGGGCGAGGTTACTTCAAGCGACGCAGTAGTTCCGCCGCGAAGTATATCCCGGTGACATCGGCGAACTCCTTCACCGTCACATTGCGCCCTAACTCGATGCTGAGTGAAGTCATTGTGACACCTGCGATTCCGCAGGGTGTGATCGCTGCGAAGCCCGATAGATCGCGGCTAACATTCAGCGCGAAGCCGTGCATGGAGATCCATTTTCTAACACCGACTCCGATGCTGGCGATCTTGCGATCCTCGACCCAGACTCCAGTGAGTCCTTCACGACGTTGAGCGTGAACTTCGTAGATCGCTAGTATCTCGATGAGAAGTTCTTCCAGTGTGCGCAGATAGTGATGCAAGTCGCGTCTTAGTTCATTGAGGTCGATGATCGGGTAGCCGACCAACTGTCCGGGACCATGATAGGTGGCCTGTCCTCCGCGATTTGTCTGAATCACCGGATGCGACAGCAAACCTGTTCGCAAGCTAGATTGATCCGGCGTGCGTCCGATGGTGTAAATGGGTTCATGCTCGAGCAAAAGCAGCATGTTAGCATCGTGTTCCGCTACTAGCTTTTCCTGCAAGGCGAGTGCGTCCGGGTAGTTGACGCGTCCGAGCCATTGGACTTGAAGTCCGCTCATAGCCGTTCGCCGCTAAGCTGGCGGAGTTGCAGGCTGGACTGGCTTTGCAAATGCGTGATTCCAATCGCCAGTGCGTCGGCGGCATCAGCGGACGGAGTTTCGGTGAGTCCTAACATCGCGCGCACCATGAAGGCGACTTGTTTTTTGTCCGCCGCACCGCTGCCGACGACGGATTGCTTGATCTTGCGAGGCGCATACTCGAAAATGGGAATCCCATGCTGCGCGACTGCTAGTATCGAGGCTCCGCGAGCCGCGCCGAGAGTGATGGCGGTGCGCAGGCTTTGCACAAAGATTACTCCTTCCACGGCGCATTCCTCTGGGCGATGTCTAACTACTAGCTCGGTGATCTTTTCGTGAATGGCAACCAGGCAGCCGGACTGGGAAAGTTTCGGCGCATTGGCGATCACCCCATATTCGAGAGCGATGTGCTTTCGTCCATCGGATTCGAGCACGGCGTAACCTGTGCCGCGCAGGGAAGGATCTATGGAGAGCAGGCGCAAGGGAAGAAACTAGAAAGCTGAAACTTGAAGGAAGAAAACTTCGCCACGGCGAAATACTCAGCTTTCAGGTTTGCAGTTTCAAGTTTCTTTTGCCTACCTCGGCGCTGCGACATCGACGCTACCTACATCGAAGCCGGAGAAATTCATGTCGCCGCTGCCTTGAGCGCGGATGACGATGAGAAACTCAGCCAGACTTTTGCAGCAACCGGTTGCGTAGAAACGAACCAGACCGACGGTGGTCTGACTGCCGAAGACGGTGATCATGATCGTGTCGTCGTCCACTGAGTTCATGAAAATGTGACTGCCGTTGCCCTGATGATAGACGGCGTTAAACTCGATCTCGCCGATGCGTTTCGCCAGTTCCTTGGTGGCCGCAAACGAGCCCGCAGCGAGCGCCGCGATGATGGTAACATCCAGGATTTCCGAATGACCGCACTGCGAGATGACATTTCCCCCCTGGTCGATAATGACTGCCAAATCCGATTCGCTCTTGTCGAGATAAGACTGAAGAATTTCGTCGAGTCGGGCGACTTCTCGAATACCTAATGATAAAACTGTATCCATAATGTTAGCAGGGGCGGCAGATGCCTAGACGACGGCGATTTGGGGAGGGGCGGAGTTGGCCTGCGCAGCATCGCTGGCTTTGTTGAACTTGTGAAGCAATAGTTGCGACACGACATTCAAGGAACTGAAAACATTCTGGCCCGTGCTGGAGATGACCTCGAAACTTTGCACGCGCTTCTTGCGGTTGTTCAGGAGGAATTCCATGTAGTTGATCGGCGCGACATTGGGTAGATCGCGTTTGTTGTACTGAATGATGTAAGGCATCTCGTCGAGCGACATGTTCATCTTGTTCAAGTTCTCCTCGAGATTCTTAAATGCCTCTACGTTTTCCTCCATCTTGTCCCATTGCGAATCGGCGACGAAGACAATGCCATCGACGCTGCGGAGGACTAGTTGTCTAGTGGCGTTGTAGATGACCTGGCCTGGCACAGTATAGAGCTGAAACTTCGTTTTGAAGCCCTTGATAACAATGGCACTCAAAGGTAGAAAATCGAAGAACAAGGTGCGGTCTGAAGCGGTAGCCAGGGAAACTAGATCTCCACGATTTCCCGGATCGATCTTGGAGTGAATGTAGGAAAGATTGGTTGTCTTTCCGCAGAGAGCGGGACCGTAGTAAACGATCTTGAATTGGATCTCTTTGCTGGCGTAGTTGATGATGGACATACTCTGGGTTTCCTCGTGAAAAAATAGTGTTAGTGGGAGGCAAGTTCTCCGCTGTATTGCTTGGCTAGACCATCGACGATGGCGATGAATTTTTCCTTCACACCATGACCTAGATCGGACTGGTTTTGGTGGAGGACAGCCAGCGTCATTCCGCTGCCAGTAAAGATGGTTACCGTGTGAGTTTCGGTCGAGAGCGAGAGGTGTTTAAGCTCGCCAAGTTTCATCTCGGCAGCGTGCTTGGCCATCTTGCGGTGGAGTTGCGGTGCCATGGCGCTGAAGCCTTCGGGATCCATGAAGCTAGGCATGTTGCCAGCGAGGGCGAGTCCGTCCTCGGTGATGATTGTGAGACTGGCGACGCCGGGCAGGGCTGAGGCGAGTTTGATTACTTTCTTCGCATCCAGCGCGTCCTGGGTGCCGAGTGCGGCGTGCATCGGGCTCGGGAATTTGTTGCCTGTGTTGTTGAGTTTGCGCGTGGTGTAGTTGGTAATCGCCGGAGTAATCAGCGGCTTGGTGCGATTCGGGCCGGCTGGTGCCGGAATCGCGGCGGACAATGGCGGCGGCGAGGGCGGTTTGACCGCAATCGTGTCAGGCGTGGTGTTGAAGGGCGTCTCAAATTCGTCTGGATCGACTTCCTGCTCGTGCTGGTCCTCGCGCATCTGGAGGGCGGTGTTGGGCAGGTTTTTGACGATTTCCGAAAGGGAAATGGGCACCTCGGAACCGGTGTAGTTTTCCTTGAACAACTTTCGCATGGACGGGCTGAGCGCCTCGGAAAAAGTTTCCATGGAGAGTGCGACGCGGCCGCTGGCGAGCTGGTTTTCGATTTGATCCAGCGGCAGATCGACTTCGCTGTCCTCCGGGATGCTGCCGAGCAAGGCCTCGCGCTGCTGCATCGGCATGGCCTGAATGAGCGGGCGAACGCGCACGGTCACGCGGCGATCGGAATCTCTCGGCGCAGGCTTCGCGGCGGGTTTGGGAGCCTCCGCCTCCGGAGTAGAGCTGAGTTTGAGTCCAATGGGTTTCGGACGCGCCGGGGCCACGGGCTCTGGCGCGGGAGGTTGTGCCACGGGCGATGCAACAGGAGCCGGGGCGGCGACAGCACCGGAGACTTTGTGGATTTCCTTGTCGCGCTGGGCGGCCTTTAGGAACGGCGTTTCGACTTCCTCAAAAACCTCGGGTGCCTCCTGGTCGGGACGGGTGAAAAGATCACTCATTTGCGCGACGATCTTCGGCAGCGGGAGTTGGATTTCAATGTCCTCCTCGGCGGAAAGTTTGCGCTTGAAGAGGGCAGGCAGCGCCTCGGCAATGATCGAGAGCGGCACGGTGGCGCGGCCCTTGGTCATGTCGGAGTAGAGATCGGAGGCGTCGAAGCGCACTTCCAGCGTGGGAGAAACGGCTTTTTCATCCACGAAATTGCTCGGAATGCGGCTGAGAAAATCGCTGACCAGAAGAACGATCTGGCGGCTGGAGGAAGCTGCGGGAGCCGAATCAAAACTGAGCGCGGGTTTCTTTTTCGCCGTGGTCAGGCGCACCATTGGAGGCGCGGCATCCAGAGCGGGCTCAGACTCGGATGTCTCTGCGGCCGGGGACAGGCGGACCGGAGACCGACGGATGACTGGTGCTGCCTCGGGTTCCTCAGCGCGCGGAGCCGGCATGGAAATCGGCGACGGCTTTGGCAGGCTGGGCGTGAGCGTAATGGTCGGTGCCTGGGCTGCGACGGCGGGTCTGCTGGCAGCGTGGCGGGCTTCCTCCTCCTCGGCTTCGGCCTCGGCCTGTCGAAGGCTGGCGGGCACGATGCGTTTGACGACCCGCGTGGCACGGACGTCGTTGGATTGGGGGGGCTTGCGCCCTTGGGCGAGGTTTTTGATCCAGTTAAACATGGCTTTTAGGTGTCTTCTGAGGTTGTGCGCCACACTTCTTCGAGAGTGGTAATACCTTCTCTAGCTTTATCCATGCCCACCATGCGCAAAGTTTTCATTCCCTCGGCCACGGCTTGGTTTTTGATGACGGCAGCGGAGGCGCGTTTGATGATCAGACGGCGAATCGTCTCGGAAATAGGGAGGACTTCGATGACGGGGGCGCGTCCGACGTAGCCGCGTTGCTTGCAGCGGTCGCAACCGGTGCCCTGATAAAATATTTCGCCAGCTTCCGGGTCGATCCCGAGTTTGTCGCACATTTCAGAATCCGGGATCATTTCCTCGCGGCAATTCGGACAAATTTTGCGAACCAAACGCTGGGCGCAGGTGAGCAGAACCGAACTCGAAATCAGGAATGGCTCGATGCCCATGTCGTCGAGACGGGCGATGGCGCCAGCAGCGTCATTCGTGTGCAAAGTCGAGAGCACCTGGTGGCCGGTGAGCGCGGCTTTGACCGCGATGTCGGCGGTCTCGTTATCGCGAATCTCACCGATCATGACGATGTCAGGATCCTGACGCAAAATGGAACGCAACGAGCTGGAGAAATCGAGCCCGATGTCGGCTTTCACCGCGACCTGGTTGATGCCGGCGAGCTGGTATTCGACCGGGTCCTCGACGGTGACGATGTTGTAGATCGGGTTGTTCAGCTCGGAGAGCACGGAGTAAAGCGTCGTCGTCTTTCCAGATCCCGTCGGGCCGGTGACGAGGATCATCCCGTGCGGCGCGTCGATGGCTTTCTTAAAGCGCTCGAGGGTGAAATCGTCCATTCCGAGGTTGTCCACGGAGCCGGCGAGCGCGCTCTTGTCGAGAATACGAATAACGATTTTCTCGCCATAGACCGTCGGCAAAAACGAGATGCGCAGATCGACATCCTTGCCGCCGACGGTGATGCGAAAACGTCCGTCCTGCGGCAGGCGGCGCTCGGCGATGTCGAGCCCGGCGAGAATCTTGATGCGCGAGGCGATCGGGAGTTGCAGTGCTTTCGGCGGCGAGCTGGCCTCCACGAGAGCGCCGTCCACGCGGTAACGGAGTTTGAGCGATTTCTCAAATGGCTCGAGGTGAATGTCGGACGCTTTTTCCTTGAGCGCCTGGACGAGAATCAGGTTCACAATCTTGATGACGGGCGCTTCCTCGCTGTCCGCCGCCATGCGGTCGAGATCGACCTTGTCCTTCTGCGCGCCGGTGATCTCGATGTCGTCGGAAAGATTAGCCGCCGAGCGCATCGCCTCGTCCATCGCTGCGGAACCACCGCCATGCACGCCGCTAAGGGCGTCCATAATGCTCTTTTCCGTTGCAATCATCGGAACGATTTCCAGCTTGGTGCGCTGGCGGACGTCGTCGATGGCGAGCACGTTCAGCGGGTCGGCCATCGCGATGAAAAGCTTTGTGCCGAGCTGGCAGATCGGCACCAGCTTAAAGCTCCGGGCCATGTCCTTCGGGATGAGTCCCATCACACTCTCGGGCACACGGATTTTCACCATGTTGATCGGCGGCGTGTCGAGGCAGCGGCCCATGCCGAGGGCCATGTCCTGCTCGTTGACGAATTGTTTCTCGGTCAGAATTTTCAGCAGCCGTCCGCCGCTTTTCTTCTGGAGTTCCATCGCTTCCTCGAGCTGGCTGGGCAGCAGGAGGCCGTCGTCGATCAAGACATCGGCGATGCGCTCGCCGAAGGACTTGGCTGCAATCTTGGTGGTTCTTTTAGCGGTTGCCACGGTCGGGTTTGTCTAGTTTGTAAACGTCGGTGAGCGCCTTCGCGATAGCGGCAGGCGTGGCGACGTACCATTGAATGTTGTAGTCGAGCATCTTCTGGGCGGCGGACTTGGCCGCGACGTCGAATGGATTGCAAGTGGCGATCATGAGCGTGCGGCTCATCAGGTCGAACGGCAAAACCAGCCGCCCAATCGTGATTTCCTCGGGCAGCATCTTCACAATCGAGCGGTCGATGTCGTAAATTTCCAGCGGGATGTAGGCCAGCTTGACCTTGTCCAGGAGGTCGCAATACAGCGTGTCGATGGGGATTTGCGTCTCATTGCAGACTTCCTCCAGCAAGGAAAATGGGAGCGTGCCCGGAGCGCGGCCTTCGTTGCGTTCCCGGATCCGCTCAAGGGCGACCTTGGCGGCTTTGTTGGGGCAAATGCCGTGGTAAATGAGAAATTTCGAGAGGGCCGTGTCGCCATCCTCGGCCACAGCTCCGGCCTGACGCAGGGCGCTTTCGTTGCGCTGCGTGTCGCGCACTTCGATCAGCGAAGGCTCGGCCACGCTGCCTTGGCGCGCACTGCTGACCGACGCGCCGTTGATGACTTTTTCTGTGAGCAGACTGTCCACCGGATTCCGGGCATTGCCGCCTTGGCTCATGCGTTCCTCGACGTCCTTTTTCTTGGCGAGGATTTCCTTGTCCGCCGGATGCCGCTGTAGCAGCGCCTCAAACTCCAACAGAGCCGAGGAATACTGCCCCATGCTGATGTAAGTCTCGCCGAGTTTGCGCGAAATCTGGTAGGCGTCATCGTCGCGACCGACCTTCAGATAGGCGTCCTTCAGAATGTCGTAGGATTGGTAATCGTCCGGATTCGACTGCGTGATCAGCTCGAACATCTCGATCGTCTGGAGGATTTGCTCCTGCTCGAGATTGGATAGGGTCGGATTCATTTCATCCTCCTAAAAAGCTATTCCTGTGCCGGAGACGGCTGACTTAGGGAAATATCTCGATTTATTTAAAGCCACCGTGTGTGATAAACGCGAATGACGTTCACCCGTCCGCCTGGGTAGTACCAGGTTTTCTGATACTCGAAACTGCTCGTCGCAGAATCGAACGTGAGCTGACAAATTTTCCCCGGCAGATTGGGGTCCACCACGGAGAAAACGAGCCCCGCCCGCGTCCGGCGATAACGGTAGGCAACGAGGCAGTGGTTCAGCGGCTTAAAACGTGTGATGTAAACCGCAGCGAGCGAGCCGGAGTCGATGCTTTGCGTGAGTTTTTCGGCGACTTCCCGTTGGCCGGAGCGGGGAAATGGAAGTCCCATGCGCCAGTTGCCGAAGCGAAAATAAGTCGGCCACCAGTTTCCGAGATTTTCTTCAAGCAACGCCGGGTAGGCCCGTGAGAAACTTTGCAGATTTGCGAATCCGGGGATCAAAACCTCCTTTGGTTTTCTTTTTTGCGAAACAGGGATGCGACAGACTTGCCGGATTTTCTGGCGATATTCCTCCTCTGAAACCGTCGGCTGAGTCGGATCAAACTCCGCAAACTGATGAAACTGGATCAGCGCCCGGCCCATCACGAAGCACCGGCGAGAATACGGACGCCCCGTTTTCACCGCCGGACTCGCAGTGTCGCGATGCTGATTGCCGTAAGCCCAAAGCGTCTCGTTGCCAAAGGCAAACGTGTCCGTCGCCGGGTTAAATTCCGCCCGCAGCGACGTGGCCCCAAACGCCAGCAGGAAAAAGAAAAGCCTCCAATGCACAGGCCGCACCATGATCTGAATCGAAGCGACTTGCAAAAGGCGATTGAACTTGCAGGACACCGGCATTTTCCCAAGTCTCGCGCGGTGGAAGCCCCGAATTGGAGAAAAGTTTTCCTGCTTTGCCTGCCCGGACTCATCGTGGGTTTGGTCCTCCGCGCGTGGCTGCTCGCGGTCACCCCGGAAGCCTATTATGGACCCGACGGCGGCTCCTACTGGCACACCGCCGTCCGTCTCTGGACCGAGGGAAATCTATCCATGTTCGACAAGCGCCGCTGGCTTTATCCGGCCTGGCTTTGCATTTTGCCGCTGCTGCCGGTGAGACCGATTCAAGCCGTGGCTTTTTTCCAGCACCTGGCCGGTCTCGCCATGGTATTTGGAGGAGGCATGGTCGCCTCCCGCTGCACCCGGCAGTGGAAAATATGGGTGCCGCTGATTAGTCTGATTCTGGCCACATGGCCGCAAACTCTCTTGCTGGAGCATAGTCTGGAGACCGAGACGTTTCTCGTGGCCACGTTTATGGCGCTCGTTTTTATCGGCCTGGCTCCCGGATCATTTTCACCACGGCGGTTGTTCTGGTTTCTTCTCACCGCCGCCCTCGTGGCCGCTTGGAAACCGCATGGTCGCGGCATCTGGCTGGCCTGCCTCCTCATTGCCATCTGGAAAAATGGCAGCCCGCTGCACTGGGCCCGGCGCAGTTGGGGCGCGATTGTTTTTGCCCTCGTCGTCATTCTGAGTTCCGGCAGCAGCGGACAGGGAAACTGGCTGCTGCTCAACTCCGTCCTGCCGCTCGTCCCGCTGGAGGGACGCGCTTATCCAGCCGAGCGCGCCGCCCTTCGTCCGCTCCTGCTGGAAGCACGCGGTGTCCGCCAAAACTACGCCTGGGAACAGGAAAATTTTAAGTATCGCCTGAACAGCCCCGACCCGGAAAACGTCGATCCCGCATGGGCCCGCGTCGCCAGAGACGGCAAACATTTCAGCCGCGTCTGCCGCGCGTTTGCCTTCGAGGGTTTGCGCTCCGATCCCCTCACCTTCCTGAGATTCACCCTGCAAAAAATCGCCCTCTCCCTCTCCGAGAATGGCTGCATCGAACGCCTGGAGCCGAAAAAATTCTGGCACGATCAAAACGCCGAAAACGCCACCCGCTGGAAGAAAACGCCGCCCAAGGAACTCGCCCTGCTCTACCGCCTCGACGCATCGGAATACCAGCGGATGGCCGAGCTTGGGGCGGCACGAAAATTCACACCCATCACGGCCATTTATCGAATTGCCGACTGCTGGGGCTGGTTTCAGGAAAGCCTCTCGCCGCAAGGCAACACCCTCGCCCTGCGGACATCCGGCTGGCTCGCGCTGGCCGGGCTGCTCTGCACGTGGCTCCCGGGTCGTTTCCAGCGATTCAGCATTCTCTGGCTGCCCGCGGCGTTTTACGCCATCACCGTCTTTGCCATGGGCGACCGCTTGCCCCGCTATGCCTATCTCTTAAATTGGCTGGGCGTGATCCTGGCGGCCATTGCCCTCGACACGGTCCTCGCCGTCCTCGCCCGGTTTATTCCGCAGCGCGCAGAAGCGCCGCCAGATGCGTCACGCAGATCTGCGACCAGCTCTCCAGCGAATCCTTTTTCGCCTGAAGCTGCTCCACGGTGAGAAACTCCATTTCGGTGATCATCGCCTCGCGTTTCTCGACGGCGGGCGTCTCCAACTCGAAAATATGGACGACGCCCAGATGCACCTGGCCCACCTCGTTCGAGTCGTCGTTCAGCAAGGCGACGACGCTGTTTTTGTAAGGCGTGTTCACCTTCAGTTCCTCGTTTACCTCGCGCTGCACCCCGGCCTGATACGCCTCGAAGTCGAGTGCAAAAAGTCCCTCGTCCGCGTCGTTCATGTGGCCGCCGATGCCGATGGAACCCTTGCTCACCAGCCGTTGCTCGCCCGCTTTTTTGCCCCGGACGTAATGCAGCACTTTCCCCTCATGCACGAGCAGCGCGTAGGGAATGATCTGCTTAAACTCCGGACTTTTCTCCGCCTCGGAGCGAACCATGAAAAAATTATTCTGCCTCGCCAGCAACTGCGGCAGGTAGCGCTCGACGTTGAAATTCAGCCCTTGAAACGAGCCAATCGCGTCGAACACATCCCGTCGCACCACCAAAATCATTTCCTCAGCCATAAATCAGTTTTTTGAAAGCTCCAGAATCCGCTCAAACTCCGCTTTCTCCAGCGGCAGAACGGAGATGCGCCCGTTGCGAACGAGCAGGATGTTTTGCAAAGCCGCGTCGGCCTTGATCTCCGCCAGGCTCACCGGACGCGACAACGCCTTTTTGGGCTGCAACTCCACGCAACTCCAGTCGCCCTCAGTCGCTGTCGGATCGGGAAACGCCGGCTTCGATACCACTGCAACTCCCACCACTTCCTTGCCCGTGACGCTGTGGTAATAGAAGACCTCGTCGCCTTTCTGCATCGCGCGCAGATTGTTCCGCGCCTGGTAATTCCGCACGCCCGTCCAATTCGTCCGGCCATCCTGCACAAACTGCTCCCAAGCGTAGGCCGTCGGCTCTTGTTTCACCATCCAGAAGCGTTTCATCGAGCGCCAAGCATCGCAAAGTGGCTTTCGCGTGGACAAGAGGAAAACATTCTTTTTTCATGGCAGCCGCATGTCCCTGTTCATCACCTTCGAAGGCTCCGAAGCCTGCGGTAAAACCACCCAGATCGAGCGGCTGGCACAGCGTTTGGGTGAATTGAACCTCACTCCGCTCGTCACCCGCGAACCCGGCGGCACCGACGCAGGCGAAGCCATCCGCGACCTCCTGCAATACTCCAAGAACGGCGCGAAACTCGTCCCCGAGGCCGAGTTGCTCCTCTTCACCGCCAGTCGCGCGCAACTCGTTCGGGAAAAGATTCGACCCGCACTCGACCGTGGCCAGATCGTCATCAGCGACCGCTTCCTCGACTCCACCACCGTCTATCAAGGCGTCGCCCGCCACATCGACGCGGAGAAAGTCGCCGCCGTCAATCGCTTCGCCGTCGGCGACTGCCTGCCCACCATCACCTTCCTCTTCGACCTCGACCCCGACATCGCCGCCGCCCGTCTCGCCGCCCGGGTTGGGGAGAAATACGACCGCATGGAATCGCAGCCCCGCGCCTTTTACCAAGCCGTCCGCGCCGGCTACCTGGCCCTCGCCGAGAAAGAAAGCCAGCGCTTCGTCATCATCGACGCTGGATTGCCGATCGACGAGATAGCGGACTCGATCTGGGCTACTGTCTCGGGGCACCTTTCATAGGTCATATACGACCTATTTTCCACCCATGTCCTTCACACCCGCCGAAGCCCTCGCCCTCCTCACCGCCGCCCAGCGCGACTCGCGGCTCGGGCACGCCTACCTCATCACCGGCGCCATTGGCAGCGGCAAACGCCAGCTCGCCGCCGACATCTTCCGCCTCATCAACCGGCTGCCATTCGACCCCAGCTCCGACCTCCTTTCCACCCACCCCGACGCCCACACCGTCGAGCCCGAATCCAAATCCCGCCGCATCGTCATCGAGCAAATCCGCGAACTCGAACGCGCCTTGCACATGAAATCCGGCCAGGCCGAAAAGAAACTCGGCGTCATCATCGAAGCCGACCGCCTCCAGCCGCAGGCCTCCAACGCCTTCCTGAAAACCCTCGAAGAGCCCCCGGCCAACTCCATGCTCCTCCTCCTCACCACCGCACCCGAGATGCTCCTCGACACCATCCTCTCGCGCTGCCTCATCCTCCAGCTTCGCCCCCCTGCCGAAGTCGTCCGCAGCCCGTGGGAACTGAAACTCCTCGACACCCTCAGCCAATATTTCGCCCAGCCCGCTCCCGCATCGGGGAGGGAAATCCCCCAGATCTTCGGCCTCGTCCGCGACTTCCAAGACATCCTCAACGACTGCAAAGACACCATCGCCGCCGAGAACAAGACCGAACTGAAGGCCGAGGAAAAACACCTCAAAGGCACCGTCGAAGCCCGTTACCTGGAGAAACTCGAGGAACAATACGACGCCCAGGGGGCCGCCCGCAGCCAGCGCGAACGCACCCACCTCATCGAGCTCCTCACCACCTGGTGGACCGACGTTTCCCGCCAGCGTGCCGGCATCCGCACCCACCTCGACCTCCCGCATTACGCCGCGCAGACCGAATGGCTCGCCGGCCAGGAGGACACCCTCGCCACCCTCGACCGCCTCGACGCCCTCGAAGCCCTCAAGACCCACCTCGCCCAAAACATCAACGAACCCCTCGCCCTCGAAGCCGCCTTCCTCAAAGCCTTCGCCTAAAGCTTCGCCTAACTCAGCCAGCCCAGCTTCTTCTCGATCCCACCCGGCACTTGCCGCAGATCCAGCACCGCCCGCCCGAGCACGGCTCCGTCGGAGCCGAATATCTCTAGAAGCACGCTCGGGAAAAGCCTGAGCGCCGTAGGTGCGACATCGGATTTCCCTCGTCCAACGACCAATGCCGGTCCTACGGACCTGATTCGACTGCCACTCGACTGGCTATAGATAGGCCGACCCTAAAGGGTCTATTTCCCTCGACCTAACCACATGCCTGCATCGCTTGGTTTAGGCGACGTTCGGATGACGTGGTCAGCGCGCATGGAGAGAGTAAGCTGCAAGGCAAAGCTCAAGACCAAAGAGCAGAAAGAAGGCGAAGCTGGTGAAGACGGATGGCCGCACTCCGCAATGCCGAAAAGCGCGAAGGCAGGCGAAGAATGTTGTGGACCAACCGATAACGCCAAGAGCAAACACAATGGTCGCGGGGATTAGGTTGGGTGGCGTGAACGGCGGCTCGCTGGAAATCGGCGGGTATGTGAACAGAAAGAGCACCGTGAATACGACGGGAATGAGGAATGCGCGTTGCAGTGCAATCCGTCCCGCAGTGCCTCGAACTGGAAGTTCGGACAAGGGAGATTCTGTATTCGTAATTGCAGCCTTCACGGGAGACGTGTGCTAGTCGCCTAACGACCCCAAGCTCAGCGACGGTGAGGCTGGCGCGATGGTTGCGCGGGCGAAGGCGGCGGAGCAGCCAGCATGGCAGCCGGAGCCGTTCGCTGCAGCGCATGGTTAGGCATCATCTTTTTCGTTTCCACTCTTCAAATCTCCGGCTGACGACTGCTGCAATCTTGTCGTAATTCTGCCATGTGTCCTCGACGTGATACATGCTGGGCAAGTCTCCGACAAGAGCAGCCTCGTAGTCCTCGAAATAAAGTCCGCCCTGTCCCTCTGTGCCATCGTAGTAAAATTTGGCGAACGCATTTCCCTCGTCGCTCAAGTCCTCGTCCCAGAACTTCTCGTCGCACTCTTTGGACAAGAACTGCCGTCCAGTCATCTGGCGAGCACGCACGGCGGCGAGAGATGCGGGTGACTCCTGTCGGTGGAACTCTCCCTCCAAGCCATTCGTAATGGCCCATGCGAGAAACATGCCGATATGCGTGCCGCCGTTCTCAGGAGGCAAGCCCTCTGGATAATCTCCTCCATAATGCCAATCAGCGCGGTCGTATGCCATAGCGTGTGATGATGCCTAACATATTGTAGGCGAAAGAGGTGCGTCCATTTTGAAAAACGCTGGAGAGAAACGGCATGGGGTTCAAGGTGCTCCAGCAAAGCAGGGAATGGCAAGTGCGGAACTCAGGCTCCAGCGGCATCGCTGACACCTACCGTCGAAAAAAAAATCACACCCCTCGAAAATAATTCGCCGGAACGCTTGACGAGATTCAACGGAATCTTTAGCCAGTTCCATCGTCGGGCGGTTTTCTTATGAAACTCGGGAACATTTCGGCAGTCACGGGATTGGACGACGCATCGGTGGTCGATGCGTCGGGCGGATGCACCCCGGACGGTGATTTCATTGCAACTCGCCTCTTCCCAGGCACTTGCGCAAAATTGGTCATCCGAACGCTCATCGTCGGTTTGGGGTCTGTAAACGTCGGTTTGCGCCGCATCAACGTCGGTTTCCACCCGGTGATCGTCGGTTGGAGGGTGTTCAGCGTCGGCATGCGGTCGGTGATCGTCGGTTCGCGCCGGATCACTGTCGGTTTGCGCCAGATCAATGTCGGATCGTGGGTGGTCAACGTCGGAGCGCCCGCGTTCAGCGTCGGCGCGCGCTTCCGAAAGGTCGCCCAGCCATCGTTCAGCGGCTTTTTGTCTGCGATGAGTCGTTTTTCCCCAGCCCACGGACCCTTTTCAACGGCAGGGCGCGGCTTTTCGCATCCGCAAAACGTCCCCGCCACCCCGCACCCTTTCCCGGAGCTTCTGCCGGGCAATTAAACGCAGCCATCACCACACACTACGACCCATGGAATACCATCAAGCCATTCAAAATCGCACGCAGCAAACCGTCGCCGTCATCAATGCCCATGTGCCCACGATGCAGGTCGGCCTCGTGACTGCGGCCGATCTCACCACGCAAAGCAATGCCCTCAACGGGCTGGCGCTCACCCGCGACAGCCGTCTGGCGGATTACGACGGGGCCGTGAATGCCGAGGCGGCGGGGTTTAACCTCCTGCGCAAGCTCAGTCTCGCGCTCCCACAGTCGGCCACCGGCGAACTCGACGAAGAGGTGCCCGCCGAGGCGAAACTCCTCAACCTCCTCGATGCCGTCTATTCCATCAATCCCAACACCACCGAGGCCGCCACGCAACGCGCGCAGAAAACCAAGGCGGCGCTGCTCGAGATCGATCCTTATCTGACCGGCTTGGTGCCGCCGCGCAACGCCATTACCAGCGGCGGACGCGGCCTGCCCGAGCTCACCGCTGCCCTCGATGCCCAGCCCGACCTGGAGCAAAACGTGGAAACCGAGGGCGCGTAAGTCACGAAAGCGCGCGGCGACCTGCGCCTGGCCGCGCGGGCACTCGACCGGCTGAACAAGCGTTTCTACAGCAAACTCGTTGCCGAGGCGCGCGACAACGAGGCCTTGGCGGCGGCTCTTTCGCAAATCCAGACCGACGATACCAACCAGCCCGCCACGCTCGGCATCCGCAAGCTCCTCCAAGGCGGCGCGAATGGCCTGCAAGTGCTGGTGAGCTACGACAACGCCAGCTTCGATGCCGACCTTACGAACACCCTCGAGTGGTTGGTGGAGGGAGCCGGGGCCGAGTTTGGCAACAATGTGGTGGCCGACCCGAGCGGCAACGCCCTGGGGCCCTTTGCCGTGGGTGCGGTGGTAAAATTGCGCACCCGAACGAAGAACGCCAACGGTACCACCACCGGCAGCGTCCGCACGCTGACGTTGCTCGCGCCGGTGTAGGCGAGGGTGCGTTTCATGTGGAGATGAATCCATCCAAGAAATCACAAAATTGGAGGCAGGCCGCTTTGGGGTGCTTTCCTGAACTGGACGATTTGCTATCCATTCCCGATGAGGGAGATGCCTGTTATCAATACTTCATCTGGATGTTTTCTCGGTTTGAAGAGGCCCTTGAGGAGGGAGCCAGAAATCGTGCAGGGAAGTATCTCCAGTTCGTTCTCCGCGCCTTGGGAACAGAGTTGCACTCAGACAGCGAAGATCTCCAAGCCGCCGCTGGAGTTTGCTTTGCCGAACATTTGTTTGATGAGCGCTCCGAGGAGGATTGGCAGTTCATTCTTTCGCTCATGTCGCGCGAAGATTATCTATTGTGCAGACCCTATCTCCAGAACTGGCTCGACGCGGAAGAATTTATCAAAGCCGAGGGTGCCGCAGACCACCATTATGCTTAATAGCGTGGAGCTTGACGTATCGAGCGCGGCAGAAAGACTGGGGCTGTGAAAGTCCGTCAGATTCTAAAGCTCATCGAAGACGATGGCTGGTATCTGGATCGGACGCGGGGCAGCCATCGGCAATATAAACATCGTGCCAAACCGGGTCTGGTCACTGTGCCAGGCAAGCCGGGCGATGATCTTGCGCCGGGCACGCAAAATAGTATTCTCAAACAAGCAGGTCTCAAATGAAGCACTACCTCATCATCATTGAAGGCACCGACACGGGGTTTTCCGCTTATTCTCCCGATCTTCCGGGTTGTGTAGCCACGGGTGCCAGCCGCGAGGAAGTGGAGCGGGAGATGCACGATGCCATCGAATTTCACGTCGAAGGGCTGCGTCTGGCCGGTTATCCGGTTCCCGAGCCACGTTCGCAAGCGGCCTATTGCGACATCGCTGCCTGAGCTTATTTCTCCGCCCAGATGTTGCCTTCGCCGTAGCTGAACCAGCGGCTGGTGGTGACTTTGAGTTGGGTGAAGAATTGCACGCCTTCCCTCCCCTGCATGTGCAAGTCGCCGAAAAAGGAGTCGTCCCAGCCGTTGAAGGGGAACCACGCCATGCTCGCGGGCACGCCGATGTTGATGCCGACCATCCCGGCTTTGACGCGGTGTTTGAATTCGCGCGCGGCTTTGCCCGAGCGGGTGAAGATGCTCGCGCCGTTGCCAAAGACGGAGCGGTTGGTGAGCTCGATGGCGGCGTCGAGGTCGTCCATCCGCATGACGTTGAGGACGGGGCCGAAGATTTCTTCGCGGGCGACTTCCATCGTGCTCTCGACATGATCGAGAATGGTCGCGCCGACGAAGAAGCCTTTCGGGGCGTCGGCGACTCGCACGCCGCGTCCATCGACGGCGATCTTCGCGCCGTGTTGCAGGCCGCTGGCGATGAGAGATTCCACCCGATCCTTGTGCGCCTGGGTAATGACCGGGCCCATCTGAGGCTGGCTGGCAGTGTCGGTCGGGCCGACTTGGATCGCTTTCGTGGCGTCGATCAACGTGGGCAGGAAATGTTTCGCCGCATCGCCGATGACGACGGCGGTGGAGCCTGCCATGCAGCGTTCTCCGGCGCAGCCGAAGGCAGCCTCGGTGACGCCTTTGACGCTCGGCTCGAGGTCGGCGTCGGGCATGATGAGCACATAGTTTTTCGCGCCGCCGTTGGCTTGGACGCGTTTGCCGTTTTGCGTTCCAGTTAGATAGATATGGCGGGCGACGGGCGTGGAGCCGACGAAGGAAATGGCGCGGACTTTCGGGTGAACGAGCAGCGCATCGACGACTTCGCGGCCACCGTGGACGATGTTGAAGACACCCGCTGGCAGCCCGGCTTCCTCCAATAACTCCCCAAGTCGAATGGCGGTGAGCGGGACTTTTTCGCTGGGCTTGAGGACGTAGGTATTGCCGCAAACGAGCGCGACGGGGACCATCCAGAGCGGGACCATCGCGGGGAAGTTAAAGGGCGTGATGCCGGCGCAGACACCGAGCGGCTGGCGGATGGCGTCGCAATCGATGCCGCGCGCGACGTTTTCGAGGATTTCGCCCATCAATAACGATGGAACTCCGCAGGCAAACTCGACCATTTCGATCCCGCGCCGGACGTCGCCCCGGGCTTCGATGGCGGTCTTGCCATGCTCGCGGGTGACGAGCGCGGCGAGTGCGTCGAAGTGGTCTTCGAGCAGAATCTTGAAGCGGAAAAAGATGCGGGCGCGTTCGGTCGGCGGGGTCTCCATCCAGCTCGGGAACGCGGCGGCGGCGGCTTCGACGGCTTCGTTGACCAATGCCGCGTCGCCCATCGGCACTTCGGCGATGACTTCGCCGCGCGAGGGGTTGAAGACGGGCGATGTGGGGAGATCGGAGAGGTTTCTCCATTCGCCCCCGATGTAAACCGGGCAGGGCGTGAGCATGAGTAAATCTAAGCGTCGCGCCCGCAGCGTGTCTAATGGGAATCGGCCCGGCAAAGATAGGGAGATTTTGCACCGTGCGGAAGGTGTGTTACAGGTTTGCGCGTGACATTCCCCTCGCTTCTCCGTTTCGTCTGTGTGCTCTGGCTGGTGGGCTCCACTTTGTTCGCGGCCAATGAGCCGATCGTGGCGAACACTTTGCCCGATTTAAGTCTGATGCGTGGAGGGGCCACGACGACGCTGGATGTGTCGAATGTCTTCGGACTGACTGGCGTGACCGGGCCGCTGGTGGAGTTTGTTTTTTCTGGCGGCCACATGTTTCTCGAGCTGTTTCCGACGACCGCTCCCGCGACGGTGGCCAATTTCCTGCGCTACACGGATAACAAGGTTTACGACAACACCATCATTCATCGTTCCGAGCCGGGGTTCGTGATTCAGGCGGGGGGTTATCAGTGCGTAACCAATCTACCGCATGTGACGACATACGACCCGGTGCCGAATGAATTTTCGATCTCAAACACCGCTGGCACCATGGCGATGGCGAAAGTGGACGGCGATCTGAACAGCGCCACGAGCGAGTGGTTTGTGAACCTGGCGGATAACACCGGGCTCGATGCGGACAATCAGAAGTTTACGGTTTTCGGACGTTTGATTGGCAACGGACTGGGGTTCTGCCAAAGCATCGCAGCATTGCCGAGGGTCGATCTTTTCCCCGGTGATCCGACGAATTCAGAAGACCCGAATAACTACGATCCTTTCAACACATTGCCGGTTTTCAACTACACGAGCGGTACGGTCTTTCTCTCGAATTTGCTCCTTCTCGAGACCGTTCGCCGCGTCCCATTGATCAAACTCGACAGCACCATTTCTGGCTACCTCACACTCACGGCCACGTCGTCCAACCCGAGTGTGATGGTTCCCACGGTCACTTCCAATGGACTGCAACTCACCAGCGGCAGCACGTCGGGCCAGGCTACGATCACGGTCACTGCAACCGACATTTATGGACAAAACGTGAGCACGACTTTCGTGGGCAGCGCGTTGACGCCATCGTATCTCGTTTCCCTTCGAGCCAGCCCCTCCAGCTATGGCTCCGTTCGCGGCGGAAACACCATTCTCGCGGGCAGCCGCATCACGGTCAAAGCCATTCCACGGGCGCATCGCCGGTTCCGCAAATGGACGGAAAATGGCCGCACGATCAGCACACGGGCGAGTTACGTTTTTACCGTCGGATCGCAGCGTTCGCTGGTCGCAGTCTTCAGCCGCTAACTGGCAAAACGATAACCTGCGGCCCGAATCTGCGTCACGAGTTCGCGGATGAATTCCACGCTGGCGGGTGAGCCGGCGGCGTCGGTTTTTCCCTCGTGCACGAGCAGGATGGCACCGGGTTCCAGTCCGGTCAGAATGCGCTTCATGCTCTTCTCCGGGTCGCAGCGCAGGCCATCGAAGGCGCGCACGCTCCAGCCGACGAGGGTGAGTTTTTTCCGTCGCAAAACACCATGAAGAAAGGGATTTTTGATTCCCGCAGGACAGCGAAACGCCGGGAGCAACGGGAGTTGCATCCGACTCGCAGTCGATTCGAACTCGTCCAGTTCGCGGGCGACTTTCCACCGCGGATAAATCCAGAAGCGGGCGAGGTCGTGGTTTTGCGTGTGGCTGGCTGCGGTGTGCCCGTGGCGTTGCAATGCGGCGAGCGCCTCGGGGAATGAGGGTAGTTTTTTTCCCATCAAAAAGAAGGTCGCGGAGACGCCCTGCGCTTCTAACATTTTCGCCAGTTCCACCGTGTCGGCGGAAGGTCCGTCGTCGATGGTGAGCCAGACGATTTTCTCACTCGTCGGCAGCCGCGCTAGGACCGGACCTAACATGGTTGAACGCGGATAAAGCAATGCGACTAACAACAGCCCGTGGGCCACGACCGCATACAGCCAGACCCATAAGTGTGTGACTCCGATCAGGCCGACGAGCAGCGGCGGAGTGAGGTTCCAGACTAACAACGCGCGCCTGAGCCAGACGCTGGACGCGGTCACCCGATGCTCAGACAACGCACGGGCGATCAGCGATTCCATTCGACTATGGAATTCCTAATTTTACTCCCACTCGATCGTCGCGGGCGGCTTGCTGCTGATGTCGTAAACCACGCGGTTGACACCTTTGACTTCGTTGATGATCCGCGTGCTGATGCGGGCCAGAATGTCGTAGGGCAGCCGCACCCAGTCGGCGGTCATGCCGTCCTGGCTCTCGACGATGCGCAGCGCGATGGTGTTTTCGTAAGTGCGCTCGTCGCCCATCACGCCGACGGAGCGGACGGGCAGGAGGACGGCGAAGGATTGCCAGACTTTGTAATACCACTCGGAGGCTTTCATTTCCTCGACAACAATGGAGTCGGCCTCGCGCACGACGCGGAGGTTTTCCTCGGTGATTTCGCCGAGAATGCGCACGGCGAGTCCGGGGCCGGGAAACGGCTGGCGAAAGACGACTTCCTTTGGCAAGCCGAGTTCGAGTCCGACCTTGCGAACTTCGTCCTTGAAGAGCTGGCGCAGCGGTTCGATGAGCTGGAAATCCATGTCCTCGGGCAGGCCGCCGACGTTGTGATGGCTCTTGATAAGCGACGCCGGATTGCCGTCGATGGCGACGCTTTCGATGACGTCGGGATAGAGCGTGCCCTGGGCGAGAAACTTGTATTGCGACTCGTCGCCCGGGGCGTGAGCGGACTTTAAGTCGCGTGTCGCCTGCTCGAAAACGCGGACAAATTCGTTGCCGATGATCTTGCGTTTTTTCTCTGGATCGGTGACGCCCGCGAGCTTGCCAAGGAAGCTGGCCGAGGCATCCACGGTGACCAGTTTCATGTGGAAGTTCTCGCCGAAAAGTTTCTGGACGGCCTCCGCTTCATTGGCGCGAATGAGGCCGTTGTTCACAAAAACGCAGGTGAGCTGGTCGCCGATGGCCTTGTGCAAAAGCGCGGCCGCGACGGACGAATCGACGCCCCCGCTGAGCCCGAGAATGACACGCGCATCGCCGACTTTGGCCCGAATCTCGGCGCAGGTCAGCTCGATGAAGGAGCCCATCGTCCAGTCGCTTTTCGCGCCGGAAATAGTGTGGACGAAGTTTTTAATGATCTCGCTCCCGCGCGGCGTGTGGACGACTTCGGGGTGAAATTGCAGTCCGTAAAACTTGCGGGTGGCATCTTCGACGACGGCGTAGGGCGAGTTTTCCGTGGTGCCGACCGACTCAAACCCGGATGGCAACTGGGTCACTTTGTCGCCGTGGCTGTTCCAGACGTCGATCTCCTCGGGCAGACCTTGAAAAAGCGGGCACGCGGTGCGGACTTTCAATTTGCCGGGGCCAAACTCGCGGCGGCTGGAGTTTTCCACTCGACCACCGAGATGATGCGCCAAAAGCTGCATCCCGTAGCAGATGCCGAGCACGGGCAAGCCCAGGGAAAAAATCGCTGGGTCGGGTTGCGGTGCTTTCTCGGCATAAACGCTGGCCGGGCCGCCGGAAAGGATGATGCCGCTGGCTCCGGCCTGCGCGAGAACGGCGGCGGGCGTGTCGAACCGCACGATTTCGGAGTAAACCTGGCATTCGCGCACCCGGCGGGCGATGACCTGAGTGTATTGCGACCCAAAGTCGAGAATGAGAATTTTGGAAGGTGCGGCAGCAGACATGCGAATTTATTTCTTAACGATCACCATCTTCATCGCGTCGCCGCGCTTGATCTGGTCCACCACGGTCATGCCTTCGCCGAGGACGCGTCCAAAAACGGTGTATTGCATGTCGAGATGCGGCGCGTCCTGGAGGACGATGTAAAACTGGCTATTGGCCGAGTTGGGGGCGTTTGTGCGGGCGGCAGCGAGGGAGCCGCGGGAGTTTTTGTAGGCTTTGTTGACCTCGAGCGGGAGGTCGGGATAAGTCGAACCACCCGACCCGGCTCCGGGAACATCGACGCCATTTTTAGTTTTTGGATCGCCGACTTGGGCGACGAAATTCGGCACGATGCGATGGAACTGGATGCCGTCGTAAAAGCCTTCGCCAGCGAGAAGAAGAATCCGCTCGACGTGTTTCGGGGCGGCATCGGGGAAGAGTTCTAGGTAAATGTCTCCAGCGGGCACTTCGACGCGGACAATGGGATCTTTGCGGTCGAGATATTGGGCGTCCGCAGGTTTGGAGGTGGTGTCGTTCATCTGCAAAACTAAGCAAACAGACCGGGCCTAGCACAAGCGCGGAATTTTTTAATTTCTCCAAGCCACATCGCGAGTTGCATCGTTATGGGATTGACCCCGGGTTGCAGTCGCATGTATTACTAACTCGAACCCCTCCCCTATTATGATCGAGCTTGAAGTTTATGCGGCTGGCGTCCGCGATCCCGACAAAATCCTCGAACTCGAGCACGCGCTCGAAGTGCTGGTCGGCTTGCGTTACAAAATCGATGCAAACCACGACGTCGTTTACATGGATCTCGATCAGCCGACGGTGAATCTCCAGGAACTGAAGGATCTCTTTCGCCGCGCCGGACTGGACCCGAAATTTGTCGGTTCCGTCCCAGCGGAAATGACGAAAAAAGCGAAGACGCAGAAGATCACCATCCGCTAAATCGGGCGGTAAATTCTTTATCGGCGGGAATAACGCCCGCGGCCTCCATCGGCACCGTTCCTGCTTAGGAACAGGTATGCTTTTTATCACGGGAAATTCTCAGGTATGACACCCTCCCGGACGATCAACCTGATGCGGCTGCTGTTTCTGGCCTTCACCACCAGCATTGGCTGGCTCTGCATCGATCTCGGTCGCGGCCCTCTCTGGATCGGGGCCTGCATCGGCATGGTGGCGGGTTTGATCACGATTTTGGTGGACCGCCTGCTCGACGGGATTCGGCTGCGGGCGTTCTCATCGGCCACTTTCGGGCTCCTCATCGGTTGCGTCTTCGCCCATCTTTTGCGTGCGTCCGGCGTGCTCGATTATGTGCCGGAAAGGACCGCTTGGATGATCAATCTCGGTGCCTACTGCTTTTTCGGTTACATGGGAATGATGCTCGCCGTCCGCAGCAATCGCGACGAATTTTCCCTCATCATTCCCTACGTTCGCTTCCGGCAGCAATCGGTCCAGGAACAACCCGTTCTTGTCGATACCAACATCGTTATCGACGGTCGCATCACCGAGCTTTGCCTCTCTGGCTTCATTCGCGGACCACTCATCGTCCCGCGTTTCGTGCTCAACGAACTCCAGCGCATGGCCGACTCCGGCGATTCAATCAAGCGTGAGCGTGGTCGGCGCGGTCTCAGTAAACTGCAGGAAATGCAGCTCTCGGAGATTGTAGGCGTCACCATTCACGAGACGGATACCCAAGCCATTGGCGACGTGGACAGCGAACTGATCCGGCTGGCGCAGATATTGGGAGCCCGCATTATTTCCAATGACAGCGGACTTTGCCAGGTCGCACGGCTGCAAAAAGTCAACGTCCTCAAC
This sequence comes from Chthoniobacterales bacterium, assembly GCA_039930045.1. Classification (NCBI taxonomy): domain Bacteria; kingdom Pseudomonadati; phylum Verrucomicrobiota; class Spartobacteria; order Chthoniobacterales; species Chthoniobacterales bacterium. Next base: position 50,746 of record JBDSQB010000009.1, read on the forward strand.
CTCAACGAAATGGCCAAAGCCTTGCAAATGAAGGACTTGCCCGGAGACGAGTTGGAGTTGCATCTGGTCAAGGAAGGCCGCGACTTCCATCAGGCGGTCGGCTACCGCAACGACGGAACGATGGTCGTGGTGAACAACGCCCGTCATCTCATCGGCGAGACGGTCGATGTTGTCATCAGCAGTTTTGTCCAGACGAACGCCGGTCGGCTGACCTTTGCCGAGTTGAAAAATATGGAACACGCGCCGCTGAAAGCCAGCGCCTGAGCAAACCGAGTTAGACTTAATTCAGCGTCCGCTCGTAATCCACCAGCCGGTTGAGCGCGGCGGCAAAATCCTCGAAAGCCGGGGCCGGAATCATGATCGTGTCGCGGCGTCCGTTCACGTCTTCGGTCACTTTCAGAAAGCGTCCGCGGGCGTTTTCCTTGAGGTCCAGAAAGAAAACTTTGCGGTCAATGATCACTTTTTCGCTCGCGATCGGCGCATCGTGCACGCGCTCATTTCCACCGCGGGATTCATTTCTTTCGGACCACTCTGATTCGGACATAAACGTGTTTTTTGGGGCTGAATCTTTGTTTTAGATTCTAAATGAACAATGTCAACCTCGCTCTTTAACTCCGCTGCAAGCCCACGGCAGAGCGGACTTTGAGCAGTGTCTTTGAGGCCACAGCCTGCGCCTTTTCGCTGCCTACGCTGAGAATTTTCTCCACACGAGTTGGATCGGATTGTAACTCGGCCCGGCGTTCCCGCATCGGCGCGAAATGGGTCCAGATCGCCTCGAAAAGCCGGTTTTTGAACTCACCGTAACCAATTCCGCCCGCCCGAAAATCGGCTTCCATGCGAGTTACATCCGACTCAGCGGCGAAGTGACGATAGAGCGCGACGATGCTGGAAGTCGCCGGATCCTTCGGCGATTCCACCGGAGTCGAATCCGTCTGCAGCTGGCGGATTTTCTTGAGCAACGCCTTTTCTTCCAGAAACAAATCGATGGTGTTCCCGTAGCTCTTGCTCATTTTTTGGCCGTCGAGTCCGGGCACGGTCGCGACTTCCTCGCGAATGATCGGTGTCGGCAGTTTGAAGGTCGCGCCGTATTGTTCGTTGAGTTTGATCGCGATGTCGCGGGTCACTTCCACGTGCTGTTTTTGATCGCGCCCGACGGGAACGAGGTCGCTCTCGTAGAGTAAAATATCCGCCGCCATCAGCACCGGATAGGCAAACAACCCGTGATCCGCCGCGATCCCGCGCGCCGTTTTGTCCTTGTAGGAATGGCACTTTTCTAAGAGCGACATCGGCGTCACCGTGCTCAAAATCCAGGAAAGCTCGGTCACCGCTGGCACGTCCGACTGCACGAAAAGGCAGGCTTTTTCCGGGTCCAAACCGCAGGCGAGAAAGTCCAGCGCCACGCTTTTCACATAACTCCGCAACTGCGCCGGGTCGCGCACGGTCGTCAGCGCGTGGTAATCGGCAATGAAATAATAGGCGTCGCCGCGCTCCTGCAATTCGATTGCGGGCCGCATGGCGCCGAGATAATTGCCGATGTGCAACGTGCCTGAGGGCTGGATGCCGGTGAGGATGCGCGGCATGAGTTATTTCGAGATGGATTTGACGAGCACCTTGCTATTGCGACCGCTCGCGTCGTATTTCTCGCGTCGGCTGGCGGGCAGCACGTCGGCGGACGTCTCCACGAAGCCGCCTTTCTGGTGCAAATAGGCAAATGCACGGGTCGAAAGCGCGAAGATTTCATTGAAACTCCGCTCACGCGCCAGGTTCTCGACAAAGGCCATCAGCTTTTTGCCGTGCCCTTGATTCTCCGCGCCTTTCGCGACGTAGAGACAGGCCAGTTCGGCCTTCGATTCCTCGGGAAAGGCATGAAGCGCCACGCAGCCGACAAGCCGACGGTCGATTTCCAGCACCCAATAATCCTCGATTCGCGCGACGATGTCGGCCCGCGTGCGATGGATCAATTCCTCGTTATCGACCGACTCGCGGATGAGATTCATCACGCCACGCACGTCCTTTTTGTAAATGCGCCGAATCTGCTGGTAGTCGTTTGAGAAAATCATCGTCCCGACGCCTTCATTGGAGAAAACCTCGGTCAACAACGCCTCATTCAGATTGCCGTTGATCAAATGCACTCGCGGAATGCCCAACCGGCAGGCGCGGGCGGCGTGGTCGAGCTTGGACGCCGTGCCGACGGGCAGTTTGGCGCGGTGCTTTTTGAGAAGATCCTCCGTCTCCGGCACGGAAAGCTGCGCCACGAAACGCCCGTCGATCACCACGTCCGGGTGAGCCGAAATGAAAATAATCTTCGCCGCGTGCAGCGCCTCGGCGACTTCCAAGGCTATGGCGTCGGAGTTCACCCGGAACGTGCGGCCCTCGCCATCGAACCCGAGCGGCGGAATCACCGGAACGATTCCCTCATTCAAAAACAGCTCCAAACAACGGTCGTCCACGCGCTCGACACGGCCGGTGTTTTGGTTGTCCACCCCGCCCAAAATGCCTGCCGGATGCGCGATCACGGTGTTCGCGTAAGCCGCCCGCAGATCGACATTGGTCAGGCCCTGCATGATCTCGTTGGTGAGATTGATCGCAATGTGAGTCGCGATCTCCAGCGTCGCGTCGTCCGTGATCCCAGTTCCATCGGTATTGGAGAGCGCGACGTGCTCTTTCTGGCCCGCCGCCTCGATCTGAAAAGCCGCGCCGTGAATCAGCACGACCCGGATGTTCAACGAACGCAAGACCGCGATATCGAGGAGAATATTGGGGAAATTGGGAGACGCCAGCACCTCGCCATCGATGGCAATCACGAAAGTCCGCTCCCGAAAACGGGGAACGTACTGCAAAATACCGCGGAGATCGGAGACCTTCATCTGCGGCCAGTGAATATCAATTTGGCGGATCGGAAAACAAGAAACTATGCCGGGTAATTTTCTCTGTGTCCGCTCCGGCACGTGTGAAATAGTCGGGCGATGATTCTGGCGATTGAGACTTCCTGCGATGAGACGGCAGTCGCGTTGTATTCAGCGGAAAAAGGCGTGCTGGCGTCGGAGATTTCGTCGCAGATTTTGCTCCATCGTCCGTATGGCGGCGTCGTGCCGGAGGTGGCGTCGCGCAGTCATTTGGAAGTAATCGAGCCGCTGATTCGAGTTGCATTGGAATCAGCCAAAGTGGCCGTCAGTGACATCGATGCGTTTGCCGCCACGTCGGGTCCGGGGCTCGCTTCGTCGTTGCTCGTCGGCTCGTCGGTCGCGAAGGGTCTCGCCGTCGGGTCCGGCAAACCCTATCTCGCCGTCAACCATATCGAGGGTCATCTGCTCTCGCCGTTCATCGGAAATCCGGCGGGCGTGCTGCCGAATCTTTCGCTCGTGGTCAGCGGCGGTCACACGCTGCTCGTCGAGGTGGGTGGGGCAGGCGATTACCGATTGCTCGGCCGCACGGTCGATGATGCCGCAGGCGAGGCTTTCGATAAAGTGGCGAAGATGCTCGGACTGCCGTATCCGGGGGGGCCGGAGATTGATCGCGTGGCGAAAACCGGAGATCCGAAGCGCTTCGATTTCCCGCGTTCGATGCTGAAGAGCGGAGATTTTCAATTCAGTTTCAGCGGACTGAAAACGGCGGTGCGCTATCTGTTGCCGAAGCTGAAACCCGACGATCTGGCGGACGTTTGCGCGTCATTTCAGGAGGCGGTGATCGAGGTTCTGGTCGGCAAAGCTCTGGCTGCGGCCAAAAAAACGCAGTCGAGTTTGATTGCAATCAGCGGAGGCGTCGCGGGAAATTCCCGTCTGCGCGAAGCGATGACGCACGCCTGCGTCAAGAATGGATTGGAACTCCGGATCGCCGCTGGAAAATATTGCGGCGATAACGCGGCGATGATCGCCCACGTCGCGCAAAAACATTTCGAGCGTGGCCTTTTTTCCGATCTGGATGAGGAGATTCAGCCCAATCTCAGCCTCGACTGGCTGCGCTGATTTCCTTGGGAGCGCCCGCGTCTCGCGGGCAGTTCTCGGCGTCCCGCCGAGAACCTTTCCAGATGTGTTGCGTGGGACACGCAACACTGGCCGCGAGACGCGGGCGCTCCCCGGGGTCTAACTTTCCGGTTTGATCCGGTAATCCACCCGGCGTGAGTTCAGCCAAGCCACTCCAAACATGTCCATCGTGGCCTTGATCGCACGGTTGCCGAGGCCGTATTTGCTGATGCCAAACTGCCGGTGCCGGTGATTCACCGGGGTTTCCACCACTTTGTAACCCGCGTTTTTGATCAGCGCCGGAATGAAACGATGCATTCCGTAGAAGGGCAGCAGCGCGCGGCGGCATTCGGTTCGCATTGCCTTCAGACTGCAACCCGTGTCGCGCACGCCGTCGCCGATGAAGCGACTCCGAACGAAATTGGCCACGCGGCTGGTGATGCGCTTGACCACCGTATCGCGGCGTTTAGCGCGGTAACCGCAGACGAGGTCACCGCCGTTTTCCACGGAAGAGACGAGTTTCATAATATCGGCAGGATCGTTTTGCAGGTCGCCGTCGAGCAGGACGATGATGTCACCTTTCGCCGCCATGATGCCGGCATACATCGCAGCGCTTTGGCCGGCATTTTTCTCAAAAGCGAGCACGCTCACGGTCGGCTTGCGCTCGATTTTGGCCACGGTGGCGTCCTTCGATCCATCATCGACGAAGAGGATTTCGTAATCCTGTCCAGCCAGGCCGGACTCGAGTTGTTGCTGGAGCGGGGCGATATTTTCCTCCTCGTTGTAGAGCGGAATGACGACGGAAATGTGTGGACTCATGGAGATTTTGGCGGGGTCTTAGAGAGGCAGGGTCTTATAATTGGTGCAAATGAAAAAGCGAATTTTGCGGACGAGCAGCCCATTTTTCGTGATTTCCCGCTCGCCGAAATACTCCCAGCGCTCGAAGCCGCGCATGAGCGCCTCCGCCGGTTTGCCCTCGGCGCGGTCGGTGACGTAGAGCGCGTTTTTGCCCATGAATCGATTCACACCCGCTTCTTCAGTGTTGAATGGATCGAGTTCGTGCGGCGCGGCATCGTCGAAAGTGTCGTAACTCGGCCAGAAGGAATATTGGTTCTGAATCATCTGCGACTCGGGGATGTAAACCGGCGGATCGCCCGCTCGCATCACCGGTTTTTCGGGCAGATACCAGGCGAGCGAGGCGGCGACCTGGTATTTGTTGGCGATCAGGAAAACCGGGCCGCCGGTCTTGGCTTCGACCTCACGGCGAACCTCGGCGACGGTTTTTCCCGTCTCGGTCCAGCCTTGCAGACGCGTGCCTGCGTCATATTCGTAGGGCCAGTGGATGCCCATTTTGCGGAGCGGTTCCGTGCCCATCGCGAGCAGGGAAATGAAAACCCCTAGCACGAGCGCGGCCCGCGCCCAGATGCGAAACCACGGCTTGCGCTCGAACCGGCGCAGCCAGTCGCGCGTGGCAAAAATCGCCAGCGTGACCATCGCGGGCGCGGTCCAGTTCGCCTCGCCGGCTTCCTTTAGCGACAATCCGAAGTAGAGAAAAATCAGCGGCGCGGCGAAGGAAATGAGGAAGGCTGTCTTGCGATGGTTGCTGAAATTCCAGAGTCCGGCGAAAAAACTCCAGCCGAGTCCGATCAATATCAGCGGCGAATAGACGCCGAGATGTTCGCCGAGGAACTTAAACGGCTCCTCCGGGTGCAGCGCGAAACCGGTCTCCAGATTGCCACGTTCGCTCAGGTGCGTGAGCGTGATCCAGTCGTGCTCATTATTCCAAAGCACCGGCGGAATCATGCAGAGCGCGGCAATGAGCAGCGCGAGATAAATGCCAAGCCGCCGCCACTGGATTCTCCATGCGGGCACGAGGGAAATCACCGCCGCCATCGAGAGGAGCGCGGCAAGATTGGTGTATTTCGCGAGCGAACCGAGCCCGACCGCCAGCCCGGACAGCAGCCACCACGGGCTCCATCGGGGTGTGACTTCGATGGCGCGCCAGAAGCTGTAAACCCCGAGCAGCCAGAAGAAAATCGACAGCGGATCGATCGTCATGAGAAGTGCGCCGATATTAAAAATCGGGAGGCATTGCGTCAGGATCGCCGCCCAGAATCCGGCGCGTTCGTCGTAGATCCGCCGGGCGAGTCCGAAGACGAGCAGCGACGTTCCCAAGCCCAGCAGCGGACTGAGCGCGCGCACGCCAAATTCCGTCGCGCCGAAGAGCTTTGTCGAAGCGAGAATCGTCATCGCCACGCCCGGTCCCTTGGAATAATAGGCGAGGTCGGGATGCTGCGACCATTGGTAGTAATACGCCTCGTCGGGCGACAGCTCGAAGCGTCCGCAAATCAGCAGCCGCAGCACCGTCAGCACGGCGAGAATCAGAAAAAGTCGTGTCTTCATTTCAGCAGATCAGGATGCAACTCCGCCGTCTTCGGAAACCAGCGCGGGCCGAGCCGCCGCCAGAGCGCGTTGCAAATGAGGAAGAGCAGCAGCGCCTCGCCCACCCCGAGAAAGATCGAAACCACCACATCGCTGGGATAATGCGCGCCGACGTAAATCCGCGAATACGCCACCAGCGCCGCCGGCAGAAAGAGCAGCCAGCCGCGTCCGCGAAAAAATACCGCCGCCAGCGTCGCCATCGCAAAATTATTCACCACATGCGACGACGGAAACGAGTTCCCCTCCACCGGTTTCTCCGACGGACGCGCCATCTTGATTTTCAACGGCTTGCCCAGCGCCAGCAGACGCGGCGACGCGTTTGCCAGATCGACCATGCGCACGTCGGCCCGGACGTCGTTGGGTCGTGGACGAGCCACGCTTTTCTTGAGCGATTTGCTGCTCACGCCATCGAGCAAACCCAGCGTCAGCCCCGCGCAAAGCACGAACGCCCGCACCCGGAAATTGCCAAAAATCAGCATCAGCCCGCCCGCCAAAATCAGGAGCGGCATCCACACTGCCACACAGGAGGCCACCGCCATCACCCAGTCCAGCGCGGGACTTGTCCAGGTGCGGTTGAATAAATAAAGTAACTCCAGGTCCATCAAAAACAGACCGCCAAACTATGACTCATCGCCCCGGCAAACAAGCACGGAAAACCGCCCTTCTCCTTTTCAGCATCGCCACTTTCATCGCATTGGCACTCCCCTCGTGGGCGAAACCCAGCGGCCCCGAAATCGTCGCCCAAGCCCGCGAAATGATCCGCGCGCAGGACGTTTCCCTCACCGGCAAACTCCGCACCGGCGCGACGAACATCCCCTTCCAGCTCACCCAGCGCGGCGGCGTTTCCACTTACGTTTTTCGCGACCCGGCGGAAACCATCCGCGTCCAGCTCGGGGAAAATGGCGTCAAAATCACCGGCGCTGATAAGACCACGACTCCGATCAGAAATTCCGTCCTCACCTACGACGACCTCGCCCTGCGCTTCCTTTATTGGACCCGGATCGAAGACCTCGGCGACGAGAAACTCCGCTCCCTCCCCTGCTGGAAACTCCGCCTCGATGCGCCCGATAAATCATCGCCCTACGCCTTCGTCAAACTCTGGGTCAACGTGCAAAGCGGCGCCTTCATCCGCGCCCAAGCCTTCGACTGGACCGGCGCCCTCGCCAAACAATTCGACGTCATCAGCACCCAAAACATCGAAGGCCGCACCTTCCTGAAGTCGATGAAAATCCAACTCACCAAACCCGCCTCACCCAACCCCGAAACCCTCAGCTACTTGGAGATCGACAAGCCGAATTAGAGAGTTATCAGACTAAGTAAACGAGGGGGCGAGCAGCTTAAATTCATTGTTGAGAAATTTTTTTGAGCCAAGCTCCAAGCCACCCCATTCTGATTAAGTCTACTTGCTCTATGATCTGTTTGCGGAGAGTATCTTTCCATTCGAAGATTTTACTCTCGTCTATTTGCTTATTGACGTATGGATGCGTCGGATTTTTTAAATGATCTTGATATCGTCTATATCGATCTTCAATTTGGCTTCCGCTGGCAATAACGCTGTTAATTAGTTCCTGTGCAGAATTCCTTAAATCTGGATACCAGATATCTGTTAAGACCATTAGACGCTTGTATGCATCCCAATGTTCTCTATCTATTTCGTCCACAAGGGCCTTAATATGTTGGGATTTTTCTACCTTTATGGTTCCGATGAACAATCCTAAACGTAAGTCTTGATATTGTTTACCCCAGGCAAATGCATCCTGTGTTGCCATCGCAATTTCTTCTAGTTTGCTTAACTGCCGGTCTCTATCAGCTCGATACAGCGTTATACCTTGGCTCAAGAGAGCCGAGACAACCCCCCCAAACAAGATCGTCAAAAGAGCAACCGCTATTGTGGTATATGATATCCCTTCCATTTAACGCTTTTAAGTGAGATGTGCTGCTTTGAAAAGACAACATGCCTTATTAGTGTCATTCCACCCATCTGATTCAACTAGGCAATGACTGAAACACCACTGACGTTTTTCTCTTCCATTCATTGGGTACCACTCTTTTTATTCTCAGCTTCTAATCGCGGCAAAAGATAACTATAAAGCTCAGGGAAATCTGCCGCTTTTGGAAAATCAATCTGATCCAGAAATTGGCAATCCATCAAGCACGCCCATAATGCTTCACATGTTCTTCGAGGATGCTTTGCTAGTAGAGAATCGTAGAAATCCAATGCGGTCCGATAATGATGTGTATGGATAAAAGGCGACCATGTATCTACTAGCTCTTTCTCTGATCTAACATCTATAATCTCGGTTTCTTCTAATTCGCGCTCAGCAACGTTTCCCCAAGCACTTTTCATCAACCTTATTGCTTCCACGTCTGTATGGGGAGCGCCGTAGCCAAAAATAGTTAATGTCCAAGCATTTTTCAAAGCATGATCCAATGTTCTCCAGTGTGCCGCAATTGCAGGATCCAAGGTATAATCCTTGTTTTGGATGGGATAAAGTAAAGGAGAAGGAATCAACGTCGATCCACATTTCTTGCAATGAAGAAAACGTGTCGTGACAATCTTGCATTTGGGACAATGAGCAGTAGCCACGCAACCATGGAGAAACAATATCGTAGGAGGGGTGCTAAAGGTATAATTTCTGGCACAAGCATTCCATAAAAACGGATCCCAATTGAAGGTGGCGATAAAGTCTTTAGGCCGCAGACTTAAAACTAAATGGTCATATATTGTAGGGGTATCCGGGAGTTCTAGCGAGCTAAAGTAGTTGCTGATAGTTGTCTCTACATATACCATCAGCTCGCTTAGCGAGGGATCAAGAGCAACTTTAGTAAAAAGTAACTCGAAATTGTCAAAGTCCTCTGAAACGCCAGCTTTTAGCAGCTCTCCACGAAGTCCTAGAACATCGACAAAATCCTTCATCACGGGCAGCTTAGTTCCATATCTATCTCCATTTGGAAATGCTGCTCGACTAGCACCTGCTCCTAGGATCACAACATGAGGCCTCCCAAACGAGACAGTTTGTATCTCCTTGGCGGTCGTGAATATCATAAGCTCTCCAGTAGGATTAAAGAAAAGCTGAACTTACTAGAAACGCTTACACTTGTGTCCCGCTAGTACTAGCACCCGGCGTATTTCCATCGGGGGTGTTTTTGTTTCTGGGTGGGAAGCTATCCACCAGGAAACGGCTGCGGGCGTTGACGGTTTCGGGCGCGATGGTTTGGCCGGGGCGGGGCAAGGGCCATTGCAGGCGGCAGGCGTTTTGCACGCGCAGGCTGCGGGCATAGACGGCGTTCGCGGCGTTGGTGACGGCGGCGGTGAATTTCGTGCCGTCGGCCAGGGCGGCTTCCTGCGCGAGGTCGGCCTCGGCCACGATCTCGATGGCGGCGATAAAATCGGTGGCGTCGCTCGCCATCCAGGCTTCCTCGGCGAGGGCGGTGGCGTATTTCACGCTGGCGGCATGGGTCTTGCGGGCGCGACCGACTTCGCCGCCTAGGGTGGAATCGGTCTCGCTCTGGCCGATTTGAAATTCCCCGCTGAGGACGACGTCCTGTCCCTTCAGCGCGAGGCTGGCACTGCGGCGGGCTCCGGAGGCGAGGCGGCGCATCTCATGGAGGGCGTCGTTTTGCGCCTGGGTCAGGGTGCCGCTGTCGCCGCCCTGGCCGGATTGTTTGACGATTTCCTGGTGCAAGGTTTCGCGGAGCGCCTCGAAGTCGGCGGCAGCGCTGGCTCCACCGAGACGCGGAAGGATGGCGGCGAACAGGGTGTCGGCGACAGCTTGCTGGAGTTTGCCCGACTCGGTGATGAGGACGGAAAGAGGGAAGTGGAATTGGCGTTTGGGTGTTTTGTCCATAAGGAGTGTTTTTAAGTGGTTTACCGCAGTTGAACGCGAGCTTGAACGATTAAACTCAGGAAGAAAAGAAAAAGAGGGAGCAGGCGATTTTTCCTCGTTTCCCTCGTTCCCAAACTCCAGTTTGGGAATGCCTTGCTCTGGAAACTCTGGTTTCCATTGTCTCATGCGACACGCAGGGGAAACGGAGTTTCGGGGACAAGGATGTGGAGTTTGGGAACGAGGATGTGCTAAAACGCTGATCTGGAAAAGCGGCGAGGTTTGAACTAATCAATACCGATAAATGGACTACAATCGCCGATTTGTGGCTGCGCAAGCCCGATAAACGGCTGCGCATTTCCGATAATTGGCTGCGCACTGCCGATGAGCCTCTGCACAACGCCGACGAGCGGTTGCGGGAGTGCGATGGAACTCAAATCACCTCCGACAAGCCTCTGCGGCTCTCCGACGAAGGGCTGCGCACGGGCGATGGCTCGTTGCGCGACGCCGATGAGGCGCTGCGAAAGGCCGATGAGTGGTTGCGCTACTGCGACGCGCTGCTGCGAAGTCGCGATTCAGAGTCGGATGCAACTCCGATGGGTTTCACTTGGAGGGCACTGCGCTGTCAGTGCCTGATTTGAGGAAGCGAGGGCCGCTTCCCTCCAGGGAAACGGCGGATTTATTTGCCGACGGCTCGCAGAAAGGGCTCCAACTCGGCTGGGAGGCTGGCGTAGCCGGCGAGGTCGAGTTGTTGCTGGCCGTCGCTGAGGGCTTCGGCGGGGTTGGGGTGGACTTCGATGAGCAATCCATCGGCTCCGAGGGCGACGGCGCCACGGCAGAGGACTTTGACCAAATCGGCGCGTCCGGCTCCCTGGCTCGGATCGACGATGACGGGCAAATGCGATTCTTTTTTCGCGATGGCGACGGCGGCGAGATCGAGGGTGTTGCGGGTGTAGGTCTCGAAGGTGCGGATGCCGCGTTCGCAAAGGAGGACGTTGGGGTTGCCGTGGGCGAGGATGTATTCGGCGGCCATGAGCCATTCCTCGATGCGCTCGCTCATGCCGCGCTTCAGCAGGATGGGTTTGCCGGTCTTGGCGGCGGCGATGAGAAGGGCGAAATTTTGCGTGTTGCGCGCGCCGATTTGCAGGATGTCGGCGGTTTCGGCGACGTGTTCGACGTCGAGTTCGCTGAGGAGTTCGGTGATGATCTTGAGGCCGGTTTCTTTTTTCGCGAGGGCGAGGAGGCGGAGGCCTTCTTTGCCAAGGCCCTGGAATTCGTAGGGCGAGGTGCGGGGTTTGTAGGCTCCGCCGCGGAGAATCGTGGCACCGGCAGCAGCGACGGCGTGGGCGGTGTCGAGGAGTTGTTTCTCGCTCTCGACGCTGCACGGGCCGGCCATCATGGCGAAGTGGCCGCCGCCGATTTTCACGCCATCGACATCGACGATGGTGTCTTCGGGATGCGCGTCGCGGCTGACGAGTTTGTAGCGTTTCTGGACGCGGACGACGCGTTCGACGCCGGGAAGTGCGGTGAGCGACTCGAGGGTGTGATGGGTGGTTTCGTCCCCGATGGCGGCGATGACGGTCTGGTTGGTGCCGTGGATGGGGCTGGCGGCGTAACCGAGTTTTTCGATTTCAGCGATGACGAAATCGATGTCGGGACGCGGCGTGTGGGGTTTGAGGATGACGATCATGGGAAAATTTGCGGGTCGGAAGGTTGGAGCACGCGCGAGTGCAATGCAACTCGAATCAAACTCCGTGCGCCGCAGCGACGAGCGGCTGGACGAATTGGAAAATCTTCTCGCCCAGTTCTGGATCGGCGGCGTGTTCCTGGATGCGTTTGACGATGGCGCTGCCGACAACGACGGCGTCCCCGGCGGCGGCGACTTCGGCGGCTTGCTCGGGATTCGACACGCCGAAGCCGATGGCGATGGGCAGTTTTGTGGTGGCGCGGATCATTTCCACGCGCTCGGGCAAGGAGGTGGCGACGCTGCTCTGCTCGCCGGTGACGCCTTCGCGGGAGACGTAATAAATGAAGCCCGATCCAGCGGCGGTGATCTTGGCGATGCGCTCGGCGGGTGTGGTCGGCGCGATGAGGAGAATGCGTTGCAACCCGGATGAGTTCGCGAGTTCCGCGCTGCGATTCGCTTCATCGGGCGGCAAGTCGAGCAGGAGAAGGCCATCGACTCCGGCGGCTGCGGCTTCCTCGTGGAATTTGCGGAAGCCGTAAGTCAGCACAGGATTCAAATAGGAATAAATGACGATCGGAAGCTGCGACGTTTTGCGAAATTCAGCGATCATCGCTAGCAGTTTCGGGATGTTCGTGCCGGCTTCGAGGGCGCGCTGGGCGCTGAGTTGATTGGCGATGCCGTCGGCCAGCGGATCGGAAAATGGGAGGCCGATTTCGAGGATGTCCACCCCGGCGCGCTCGAGGGCGTGGGCGATGATCCGAGTTCGATCCAAATCGGGGTCGCCGCCGGTGATGTAGGCGATGAAGCCCTTATGATTTTGGCTGCGGAGTCGGGCGAAAGTGTCGTCGATGCGGGTGCTCATGCGTTGCCCGTCATTTTGACGGGATCGAGCGCGGCGGCGAGTTTTTCTTCGGGTAAAATCTGCCGCTCCTGACAAATCTCCCGCACGGTGCGTCCGGTCTTGGCGCTTTCCTTGGCAATCTCTGCCGCCAAATCGTAGCCGATGATCGGCGCGAGACTCGTGACCATTGCCAGGCTTTTCTCGATCAAGGACTCGCAGTGTTCGCGGTTCGCCACGATCCCGGCGACGCAGCGGTCGGCAAAAAGTCGAGTCGAGTTCGATAGCAATCGGATGCTCTCCAAAATGTTGTGCGCCATCACGGGCATCATGACGTTGAGATCGAGATTTCCATTCGCGCCGGCCCAGGTGATCGTGGCGTCGTTGCCGATGACTTGCGTACAAACTTGCATGAGCGATTCGCACATTACGGGGTTCACCTTGCCGGGCATGATCGAGCTGCCGGGTTGAGTTGCAGGCAATTGGAGTTCGCCAATGCCGCATTGCGGACCGCTCGAAAGCCAGCGCAGATCGTTGGCGATCTTGAAAAGTGACACCGCGATCGTCTTGAGCTGACCGCTCGCCTCCACGAGACCGTCCTTGGCGCCTTGCGCCTCGAAATGATTGGCCGCTTCACGAAACGAAATCCCCGTTTTCTCCCAAAGCGTGCGGCAGACTTTGCCGGAAAACGTCCGGTCGGTGTTCAATCCCGTGCCGACCGCTGTGCCGCCGAGCGCGAGTTCTTCGAGGGCACGAATGGCGTTTCCAGCGCGCAGTTTTCCGTATTCCACCTGCTTCGCGTAACCAGAAAACTCCTGCCCCAGTCGAATCGGAGTCGCATCCATGAGGTGCGTGCGGCCGATTTTCAGCACGTCCCAGAACTCGCCGGATTTCCCGAGCAACTCCAAGTGCAACGCGTCGAGAGCGGGCAGCAAATCGTTTTTCAACGACTCCGCCGCCGCGATGTGGATGGCCGACGGAATGACGTCGTTGCTCGACTGGCCCATGTTCACATGGTCGTTCGGATGCACTTCGGAGCCGAGTTGCATCGCTCTGTGGCAGATGACTTCGTTGGCGTTCGTGTTCGTGCTCGTCCCGGAGCCGGTCTGAAAAATATCGAGCGGAAAATGTTCGTCGAGCTTCCCGTCGGCGACTTCCAGCGCGGCGGTGACGATGATTTCGCTCAAACCCGGATCGAGTTTTCCCAAGTCGCGATTGGCCAGAGCCGCGCCGGCTTTAATCAAGCCCAGTGCGCGGATGAAGGAACGTGGAAACCGGTAGCCGCTGACGGGAAAATTCAAAACCGCCCTCTGGGTGGACGCTCCATAAAGGGCATCGGCGGGCACCGACATTTCGCCCATGGAATCGCGTTCGATCCGAGTTTTTTCCATTCAAAACTAGACGACGCATCTATAACTAGAGCAAGTTCGTTTCTCATTCGACTTGCGGGCGATTCTCTAAGACGACTGAATCCTTTCCACCATGCCACTCGTTGACAAACCTCTTCTCGAGCTCCTGAAATACCAGGGCCGCAACCCAAAACCAGCCGACTTCGATTCCTATTGGGACGACGCACTGGCCGAAATGGAGGCCATCGATCCGCAGGTCGAGCTGGTGCCGCATCCGATCTCGGGCGTCGATTTTGCGGAGACGTTCGACCTGTTTTTCACTGGCGTCGGTGGGTCACGGGTTCACGCCCAATACATTCGCCCGAAGAAAGCCGAAAAGCCGGGGCCTGCGCTTTTGCAATTTCACGGTTACTCCGGCAACAGCGGCGACTGGGCTCCGAAACTGCGCTGGGCGGCGGCGGGATTTGCGGTGGCGGCACTCGATTGCCGCGGTCAGGGTGGTCAAAGTGACGACCTCGGCGGCGCACGCGGAATGACGCTGCGCGGTCACATCGTTCGCGGCCTGGACGACCCAGACCCGCGCAAATTGGGCTATCGCCAGATCTTTTTGGACACGGCGCAACTGGCAAAAATCGTGTCCGGTTTCCGTGAAATCGACGGCGACCGACTCGGCGCTTACGGCGGTTCGCAAGGCGGCGCTCTCACCCTCGCCTGCGCCGCGCTCGCGCCGATCAAGCGCGCCCTGCCAGTGTATCCGTTTCTCTGCGATTACCAACGCGTCTGGGAAATGGATCTGGCGAAGGATGCCTACGACGAGTTGAAGTATTTCTTCCGGATGTTTGATCCGAATCACGAACGTGAAAACGAGATTTTCACCCGGCTTGGTTACATCGATTGCCAGCATCTGGCCCCGCGCATCACGGGAGAAATCCTGATGGCTGTCGGCCTGATGGACACCATCTGCCCGCCGTCGTCGCAATTTGCGGCCTACAACAAGATCACGTCGAAAAAGAGCCTGAAGGTTTATCCCGATTTCGGCCACGAGGGATTGCCCTGGCTGGGCGACGTCGAGTGGGAGTTCTTCGCCGGACTTTGATCTAGCCGACGAGTTGCTGGGTGCCGATCAGTTCCCACAAACCGGGGAAACGTCCTGCCACTTCGTCGCGGCGGAGAAAGGTGATGCTTTTCGTGCCTTCGACCCGGTGCTGGATGAGCCCGGCCTCGCGCAGGACCCGCATGTGATGCGACACCGTCGCCTTGGCCAGATCGCCGCAGAACTCGCCGCAGCAGCATTCGCCGTCTTCCTTGGCAATGAGCTGGCGGAGGATTTCCAGCCGAGCCTCGTCCGACAGGGCGTGCATGACGGCAGACAAAGTGACGGAGTCGAGGTCTGGGTAGGAATACTTCATAAGGGCAACGCACTATACCGATGTTTGCCAGGGCTTGCGACGAGTTTTTCCTAAGATCGCCGCCTGCCATGCGTCTTTCCATGAGGGCCCAATCCTGCTAATCGACTTCCATGCTCTCCTCCAAAGCGTTGCTCTTTCTCGCCGTCGGTCTCCTTTTCGGGGGCATTCTCGGCCGCGTCACCGCTCCCAAAGTCATCCCCGGCTCCGTCGTCGGAAGGCCCGGTGCCACATTCGCCCGCAACTCGACTTTCGCCGCCAACCCGAACGACCCCGGCTCGTCCCGCGCCATCGACGTGGATCCGGCGAACAATGGCCAGCCGCAGGAACGCACCTTTTCCCTCGAGGAACTCCTTAAGCTGCCACTGGACAATAATTTCTACCGGCGCATGAACCAGTTTGCGAACAGCCTCGACGAAAAAAGCGTCCTCCAGGCTCTCGACGAAGTCCAGGCCGCACCGCGCAGCCGCAACAGCCGGGCGTTGCTTTATCAGATCGTCAATCGCTGGGCCACTTTCAGCCCGCGCAAGGCTTACGACTTCGTCCGCAACACCAAAAACCGCGAACTCCGCCAGGGCACTCTGGGCATGATCTTCGCCAACTGGGCCAGCAAGGACCCCTCCACCGCCAAGGCCGAAATCCTCCGCTTGCCGCCCGGACGCGACCGCGACCAGGCCATGGGCTTTTTCATCAACGCCCTCGCCGAGAAGCAGCCCGAGGAGGCCTATCAACTCATCACCACCCTCGGCGGCAACTCAGGCCGCAATTTCTCCTTTCAGGTCTTTCAAAAGCTCGCCGAGGCCAACCCCGCCAGCGCCGCCCAGCGCGCCCTCGCCCTGCCCGGCGGCAACCTCCGTTCTCAAGCCATCAGCAGCGTCGTCAGCGTCTGGGCCCAGAAAGATGCGACCGCCGCCACGCAATGGGCGAAATCGCTTCCGCCCGGCCAGGCGCAGCAAAACGCCTACAGCGCCATCGCCGGCCAGCTCGCCCAAAATGATCCCGACGCCGCCCGCGCATGGGCCGAGGCTCTGCCCGACAAACGCGCCCGTGAGTCCGCCTACAACAACATCATTTCCCAGATGTCGCAGACCGATCCCGCCGCCGCCATGCAGTGGGTCAGCTCCCTGCCCGATGGCCAGTCGAAGCGCAACCTCTCCAGCTCCATCGCCTTTAACCTCGTCGAGAGCGACCCCGAGGCCGCCAAGCAATGGGCCGCCTCCCTGCCGCCCGGCAACACCCAGCGCAACGTCATCAGCAACCTTGCCGGACGCCTCGCCCAGAATGATCCGAAAGGCGCACTCGCCTGGGCCCAGACCCTGCCCGCCGGCGAGTCTCAGAACCAAGCCATCGGTAACATTGTCGGCCAGCTCGCTCAGAATGACCCCAAAGCCGCCGCCGAGTTTGTCACCAGTATGGAACCGAGCCAGGTCCGACGCAACGCCCTCAGCAATATCGCCTCCAACTGGGCGCAGCAGGACATGCCCGCCGCCCTCAAATGGGTCGAAAGTCTGCCCCCGGACGATGGCCGCCGCGACGCCTACAGCTCCGTCCTTGCCAATTGGTCGGACAACGACCCGAAGGCCGCTGCCAGTTACGTTCTCGGACTGAAGGACGACCCGCAATTCGCCAACTATCTCAGCAACATCAGTGGCAACTGGGGACGCACCGACCCCGCCGCCGCCCTCGCCTGGGCCCGAACGCAATCTGACCCGCGCATCGAGGCCAACTTCACCGCCCGCATCATCGGTCAATGGGCCGACGACGATCCCGTAAAAGCAGCCGCCGCCGTCGCCACCTTGAAAAGCCCCGAGGCGCGCAACAACGCCATCAACCAGGTCGCCAGCCAGTGGTCGCAGAATAACCCCGCCGCCGCCATCACTTGGCTCACCACCCTGCCGGACGGCGACGCCCGCACCAACGCCATGGGCAGCGCCGTCTCCAACTGGGCCAGCAACAACCCGGCTGCCACCTCCGCATGGCTCGGGAAACTTCCCGAAGGCCAGGTCCGCGACAAAATGATACACAATTTCGTCGGTCGCATCTCCCAGTACGATCCCGCCTCCGCCACCGCCTGGGCCAGCACCATTAGCGACGACAACCAGCGCCGCGACTCCGTCCGCAATTCCCTCAACAGCTGGGCCCGCAACGACCGCGCCGCCGCCCTCCGCTGGGTCCAGAGCCAAAACCTCTCCCCCGAGGAACAAAAATCCTACCTCGACCGGATCGGCCCGCAGCGTTGAGCCGTCATTTGAGCTGGAGCCCACGGTCACCAAAGTTCCGCCAATTAGTTGAACAAGATCGCTGACAGCCAAACTACTTTTTCCTGTCGCTGGAAAAGAAAAATGTGGATCATCCTTTTCCCATGAGCTTGCTGATCAAAAATGGGGAAATCGTCACGGCCACGGAGCGTTATATCGCCGACATCTGGTGCGAGGGGGAGACGATCTCGCTGATCGCTCCGAACATCGACGCGCCGGAAGGCGTGGAGGTGATCGATGCCACCGGGAAATATGTCTTTCCGGGGTTTATCGATCCGCACACCCATATTTATCTGCCCTTTATGGGCACCCATGCGAAGGATACTTACACGACGGGCAGCCAGGCGGCGCTCATCGGGGGAACGACGACGATTTTCGACATGTGCTGTCCGTCGCGGGCACAGTCGGCGGCGGAGGGGTTTGCCATCTGGAAGGAGCAATCGGCAGGGAAGTCGGCCTGCGATTATTCGTTTCACATGGGGGTGACGCGTTTCGATGAAAACACCAGGGCGGAGTTGGAGTCGATTGTGAGTGAAGGGATCGCGTCGTTTAAGATTTTCCTGGCTTACAAAGGTGCCTTTGGCATCGACGATTCGGAGCTCTACAACACGCTCAAACTCGCCTCCGAGCTGGGCGTGGTGGTCTGCGCGCACTGCGAAAACGAGACGCTGGTCGCCGAGCGTCAGAAGGAGTTGCTGGCAGCAGGATTGACGGGACCAGAGCAGCATTATGAGAGCCGTCCGCCGATCGTGGAAGCGGAAGGGGTGCATCATTTGATGACGTTTGCGGAGTTGCTGGGGACGGAGATTTACATCGTGCATCTGAGTTGCATCGAGGCCTTGCGCGAAGCCGTCGCGGCCCGGTTGCGCGGGGTGAAAGTGTCCGTCGAGACGCTCATTCAGTATTTGCTCCTCAGCCAGGAGGACACGAAGCGGCCCGACTTCGAGGGCGCGAAATACGTCATGTCCCCGCCCCTGCGCGACGCGTCGAATCAGGAGATTCTCTGGAATGCGCTGCGCTCGGGTCTGATTCAAACCGTGGCGACGGACCATGCGCCCTTCGATTTCGCCGGTCAGAAACCGATGGGCGCGGACGATTTCACGAAGATCCCCAATGGCATCCCGGCTCTGGAAGACCGCATCAATTTGCTCCACAGCTACGGCGTCGAGGCGGGCAAGATCGATCTCAACACCATGGTCGCCGTGGCCTGCACGAACGTCGCGAAGACCTTCGGCTTGTTTCCCAGAAAGGGCGCGATCCAACCCGGCTCCGACGCTGACTTGGTGATCTTCGACCCCGAATGGCGCGGGACGATTTCCGCCGCCACGCAGACGATGAACGTGGATTACAGCGCCTTCGAAGGCTGGGAACTGCGGGGGCGTCCGAGTGTGGTCACGGTGCGCGGGGAAGTCGCGGTGAGGGATGGGAAATTCGTCGGCACCGTGGGCCGCGGGCAGCTTCTGGCCCGTCCGACGAAGGCTGGCTAATCGGGATTCCCTCCACTGGAAACGGACTTTGTGAAAATTTTCACAAAGTCTGATTGCGTGCCGAAGATCGCGGCCTTAATAAAGAAGTCGATGGAAAATCTCGACGTATTGATCCTTTCCAGAATCCAATTCGCGTTCACGATTGCGTTTCATTACATCTACCCGCCGTTAAGCATCGGATTGGGACTGGCCTTGGTGGTGATTGAAGGGATGTGGATGAAAACAGGGCTGCCGTTGTATCATCAGATGGCGCGGTTCTGGACGAAGGTTTTTGCGCTCACCTTTGCCATCGGAGTGGCGACGGGGATTGTGATGGAGTTTGAGTTTGGCACGAATTGGGCCACGTATTCGCGCTATGTCGGCGATGTTTTCGGCAGTGCGCTGGCGGCGGAGGGAATCTTCGCGTTTTTCCTGGAATCGGGCTTTCTGGCGATCCTGCTCTTTGGCTGGAACAAAGTCGGACGCAAAATGCATTTCTTTTCAACCTGCATGGTCTGCCTGGGTGCGCATTTTTCCGCCGTCTGGATCGTGGTGGCGAATTCCTGGCAACAGACGCCGGCGGGTTATCACATCGTGGGGGAAGGCGTTCACGCGCGCGCCGAGATTATTGATTTCTGGGCGATGGTCTTTAACCCGTCGTCGATGGAACGGCTGAGCCACGTGATCGGCGGGGCGTGGCTGGCTGGCTCGACGTTGGTGATGAGTGTGAGCGCCTGGTATTTGCTGAAAAACAAGCACACGAAATTTGCAAAGGCGTCGCTCAAAGTGGGACTGGCGATTGCGTTGGTGACGTCGCTTTTGCAACTGACGACCGGCCACAAAAGCGCGGTCGGCGTGGCAAAAAATCAGCCCGCGAAGATGGCGGCATTCGAGGGACATTACGAGACCGGTCCGAAGGCGGCGCTTTTCCTGGGCGGCTGGGTGAACGACAAGGCGGAGAAAGTGCAATTCGGCATCGGCGTTCCGGGGATGTTGAGCTGGCTTTTGCATGGCGATGTGAATGCACCGGTGACGGGGCTGCGCGAGTTTGTGAAGGCGGATCGGCCACCGGTGAATTTCGTGTTTCAGACCTATCACCTGATGATTGGGATCGGCTTCGGCTTAATCGGCCTGACGCTGCTCTCGGCGTTTCTGCTCTGGCGCGGAAAACTTTTCTCCAGCAAGCCGATGTTGCTCTTGCTCGTGCTCTCGGTGCTGGGGCCGCAGGTGGCGAATCAGGTGGGCTGGTTTTCCGCCGAAGTGGGGCGTCAACCGTGGATCGTTTATGGGCTGCTGCGCACGTCCGATGGCTTGTCGAAAGTGGTCCAGGCCAACGTGGTTCTGACCTCGCTGGTTATGTTCACCGTGGTTTATCTGCTGCTCTTCGCGGTCTTCGTTTATCTGCTGAACGACAAAATCCATCACGGTCCCGACCCGGATGATTTGCAGGTGACGGGACGACTCGGAGACAGTCTTGCGCACAAAACCGGGAGGGCGGACGAATAATGGAATTTCCCCATCTCGATCTCAACATCGTCTGGTTCATCCTGGTCGGTGTTCTATTCACCGGCTACGCGATGCTGGATGGCTTCGATCTCGGCGTCGGCGTGCTGCATTTGTTCACGAAAACAGACGAGGAACGTCGCCTGATGCTGAACTCCATCGGCCCGGTCTGGGACGGAAACGAGGTCTGGCTGGTGACGGGCGGCGGCGCGCTCTTTGCGGCGTTTCCGATGGTTTATGCGACGGTCTTTTCGGGGTTTTATCTGGCGTTCATGCTGTTGCTGGTCGCGCTGATTTTTCGTGCGGTGGCCATCGAGTTCCGTAGCAAGCAACCGATGAAATGGTGGCGAAAAATGTGGGACATCGGTTTCGCGGGCGGGAGCTTTCTGTCGAGTTTCCTCATCGGAGTGGCCATGGGGAATATCGCCTGGGGCATCCCGCTGGACGCAGACCACGAATATCGCGGTGGGTTGTTGCCCTTGCTCCATCCTTACGCGCTGCTGCTCGGGGTGACGACAGTGGCGCTTTTCGCGATGCACGGCGCAATCTATGGGGTGATGAAAACCGAGGGCGAACTGCACGATAAATTGCGGCGTTGGGTGAACCGCTGCATCATTATTTTCATCATCTGCTATGCCACGACGACGATGGCGACGCTGATCTACGTGCCGCACATGCTGGTGACGATCAAGGCGCATCCCGGCTTCTTTTTGCTGGCGTTGCTAAACATGCTGGCGATTGCGAATATCCCGCGCGAGATCCATTTCGGACGCGATCATCTGGCGTTTATCTCCTCGTGTTTCGCGGTGATCGCGCTGATGGCCCTCTTCGGCGTCGGCATGTTTCCCAACATGGTTTTCAGCCACGTGTCGCCGGAAAACAGTCTCACTCTTTACAACGGCGCATCCTCTAAAAAAACCTTGGGCATCATGCTCACTATCGCGATTTGCGGCATCCCGATCGTGCTCGCTTACACGGCGAGCATTTACTGGATTTTCCGAGGCAAAGTGACGCTCGACAAGACCAGCTACTAGCCCAGCGAATTCCGCAGTTTTCGCTATTGCCAGAGCGCCAGATTTTTCGCTTAACTCACTCCCATGGCACTCACTACCGGGGACGTAGTTTTGGGAAATCCGTTCATCCAGGACAGTCAGCTTTACAACGCCGACCTCGCACCCGTGCCGCCGGAGAAACGCACTTGGACCCAATGGAATTTCGCCGCGCTCTGGATTTCCATGGCGGCCTGCATCCCAACTTATTTGCTCGCCTCGTCCTTGATAGACGAGGGCATGAACTGGTGGCAGGCCGTCCTCACCATCTTCCTCGGCAACCTCATCGTGCTCGTCCCGATGATCCTCAATGCCCACGCCGGCACGCGCTACGGGATTCCGTTTCCGGTCTTGTGCCGGTCGTCTTTTGGCACGCGCGGGGCTAACATTCCCGCTCTCATGCGAGCCTTGGTCGCCTGTGGCTGGTTTGGCATCCAGACGTGGATCGGAGGCAGTGCGATCTTCAAAATCGTCGCCGTTTTCCAGCCGAGTTTGAGTGCAATCGAGCCCGTCCACGCTCTGGGAATTTCACTGCCGCAACTGGTCTGCTTTCTAATTTTCTGGGGCATCAACATGTTCGTCGTCTGGCGCGGGATCGATTCCATCCGCATCCTGCTCAACATCAAAGCGCCGCTCCTCATCGCGCTCGGACTCCTCCTCCTCGGCTGGGCTTACCAGCGCGCGGGCGGGTTTGGTCCGATTCTCAGCCAACCGTCCGCCTTCGATCCGGGACAGCCGAAGGCGGGTCAATTCTGGACCACGTTTTTTCCGTCGCTCACCGGCATGATCGGCTTCTGGGCCACGCTCTCGCTGAACATCCCCGATTTCTCCCGCTACGCCCGCTCGCAAAAGGCGCAAATAATCGGCCAGCTCATCGGACTGCCGCCGACGATGGCGCTCTACTCCTTCATCGGAGTTGCAGTCACCTCAGCCACGATGATCATCTTTGGCAAAACCATCTGGGACCCGGTCGATGTGCTCACGCGCTTCACCAATCCCGTCGTGCTAGTACTAGCGATGCTCGCGCTCTGCCTCGCCACTTTGGCAACGAATCTCGCGGCCAATGTCGTCGGGCCAGCCAATGATTTTTCCAACCTCGCGCCGCGCCTCATCTCCTTTCGCACCGGCGGGCTGATCACCGGCTTCATCGGACTGCTCATCATGCCATGGAAACTCGTTTCCGACCCGAGCGGCTTCATTTTTACCTGGCTCGTCGGCTACAGCAGCCTGCTCGGCCCCATCGCCGGCATCATGATCGCCGATTATTTCGTCCTCCGAAAACGTATCCTGAGCGAGTCCGATCTTTATCTGGAAAACGGCGTCTATCGCGGCACCGGTGGCTTCAATCTGGCCGGTGTCGGCGCGCTGCTCATCGCCATTTTGCCCAGCCTCCCCGGCTTCCTCGTGGAGGTAAAATTGATCGCTTCCACAGCCGTGCCCGCCTTTCTGGTGACGGCTTATCATTCCGCGTGGTTTATTGGCTTCGCCGTCGCCTTTGTGGCTTATCTGGCGCTGGCCACACATCGCAAAAACTAACCTTGCTCTAACATGCCTACTCTCCCTCCATTCGACTTCCAACCGACTCCCTACACCGGCCCTTCAGCCGAAGAAGTGCTCGCCATGCGCCACGCGCACGTCAGCCCGGGCATTTTCGCTTATTACAAAAAGCCGCTCATGATCGTCGAAGGCAAGGGCCAGTGGCTCTTCGACGAAAAAGGCCGCCGCTACCTCGATGGCTTCGCCGGCATCGTCACCGTCAGCGTCGGGCATTGCCACCCGCACGTCATCGCCGCAGCCAATCGCCAAAACGAATTGCTCCAGCACACGACGACGATTTATCTCCATCCTAACATCGCGGAGTACGCCACCGCGCTCGCCGCCAAAATGCCAGGCAATTTGAAGGTCTGCTACTTCACCAACTCCGGCTCCGAGGCCAACGATCTCGCACTCCTCATGGCCCGCGCCTACACGGGAAATTACGACATGATCGCCCTGCGCAACGGCTATCACGGAGGGAGTCAGAGCACGATGGGACTCACCTCGCACTCGACCTGGAAATTCAACGTGCCGCACAGTTTCGGCGTCCAGCACGCGCTCGCACCCGACCCGTATCGCGGCCTCTACGGTTACGACGATCCAGACGCCGGAACGAAATATGCCTCCGACATTCAGAGTTTGATCCAATTCGGCAGCTCGGGAAAAATCGCGGGCTTCATCGCCGAATCCATTCAGGGCGTGGGCGGCACGATTGTTTTCCCCGACGGCTATCTGCAAAAAGCCTACGAGCACACCCGCGCCGCCGGTGGCGTCTGCATCGCCGACGAAGTGCAGGCCGGCTTCGGTCGCACCGGCGAGAAATTCTGGGGATTTGAAACCCAGGGCGTCATTCCCGACATCGTCACCATGGCGAAGGGAATCGGCAACGGCGTCCCGCTCGCAGCCGTCGTCACCACACCGGAAATCGCGCGGACGCTCGCCTCCCGAATCCACTTCAATACCTTTGGCGGAAACCCCGTTTGCATGGCGCAGGGCAAGGCCGTTCTGGAAGTGATCGAGCGCGAGGGATTGCAATCCAACTCGGGTGTCGTCGGCGGCCATTTGCTGGCTGGTTTCCAGAAGCTGGCGGAGAAACATAACATCATCGGCGACATCCGCGGCAAGGGCCTCATGTTAGGAGTCGATCTGGTGAAGGATCGTGTTAGCAAGACGCCGGCCAAGGAGGAATGCCTGCAGGTTTTCGAGAAAGCCAAGGACCTCGGGCTCCTCATCGGCAAGGGCGGCTACTTCGGCAACGTCCTGCGCATCAAACCGCCGATGTGCATTACCCAGGCCGATGCCAGCTTCATGTTAGAAGTCCTCGACGAATGCTTCACATCGCTATGAAACTCACCTCGCACCAATACGGCAAACAGCGCGTGCGCGTGATGAAAATCATTCGCGACGGCAACACGCAAACCGTCAAGGAACTCACCATCGGCGTCGCGCTGCAAGGCGACTTTGAGACGTCTTACACCGCTGGCGACAACAGCCTCGTCGTCGCCACCGACACGATGAAAAACACGGTGCAGGCTCTCGCCAAGGATCACCTCGGCACCGACACGGAGAAGTTTCTGGCCTACCTTGGCCATCATTTTGTCAGCAAATATCCACAGGTGAAAACAGCCACCATCAGCTCGAAGGAACATGTCTGGCAGCGCCTCACCATCGGCGGCGCGCCGCATCCGCACAGCTTCTCCGGCAACGACAGCTCGACTCCATTTTCCGAGATTACCGTCACTGCGGCCGGCGGGTCCGCCTTCTCTGGAATCGACAATTGGCTCCTCCTAAAATCCACCGGCTCGAGCTTCGTGGATTATCCGCGCTGCGAGTTTACCACTTTGCCCGAGACGACCGACCGCGTGCTCGCCACTTCGATCAAGGCCACTTGGAAATGGACAGGCGAGTTAGATAACTATGCCACTGCCAACGAGGCGATTGTTAGTGCGATGTTAGTTCCGTTTTCTAACAATCACAGCCCAAGTGCGCAAACGACACTATTCGAAATGGGTGCCGCCGCCCTGGCGGCTTGTCCTAACATCAGCGAGATCCACATTGTGATGCCCAACAAACACTACATCCTCGTTCCGCTCGACAAGTTCGGCCTGGAAAACAACAACGACATTTTCCTGCCCATCGACGAGCCGCACGGCCAGATCGAGGCCACGGTGAGCCGCTGATGAAGGCGCTGGCAGCTTCGGGAGCGCACGCGTCTCGCGTGTTCTTGCCGGCGTCTCGCCGGGAAGCATTGGATGACAAGAAACGTGGTCGATTTCCAGCAAGCCGTTCTGCGAGACACAGAACGGAGCACGCGAGACGCGTGCGCTCCCGATCCTAACATGATTACCGACTTCATTCTCTCCGCCGTTGTTGCCGCGAGAGCCAAGCGAACACCCTGCGCCACCATCACCGTCGCCGCAACGACCGGCTCTGTGCCGCGTTCCATTGGCGCAAAAATGCTCGTCTATCTCAACGGCGAAACCATCGGCACCATCGGTGGCGGCAAACTCGAATCGCTCGCCGTCGGAGTTGCATTTGAATGCATCGGCAGTGGCCAGCCGCTTCTCAAAACCTACCCATTGCGCGAAGACGAACCCGATTCCTTCGGCGCGATCTGCGGCGGCGAGGTCACTCTTTTCTTCGAGCCCATTGCCCGCAAGGAAGCCCTCTTTCTCATCGGCGCCGGACATTGCGCACGGGCCATCGCCAAACTCGCGGCCGACTGCGATTTCCATGTTAGCATCATCGACGAGCGCGCCGACGAACTCGCCCTCTGCGACATGGCCCACGAAAAAATCCAGCGCGCTCCCGCTGAATTCATCAGCAGCCGCGATTGGAAATCCGACGACGCGCTCATCCTTGTCAGTCGCAATTTTCTCGGCGACCAGGACGCGCTCGCCGCCATTCTCACACGTCCGCTGCCCGGCTACGTCGGCATGATCGGCAGCCGCCGCAAAGTCCTCCACGTCTTCGATGAACTCCGCAGACAAGGCTGCAACTCCGATCTGCTCGCCCGCGTCCACGCCCCCATCGGACTCGACATCGGCGCCGATTCCCCCATCGAAATCGCCATCAGCGTCCTGGCCGAAGTCATGTTAGTCCTCCGCGGACGCAGCGGTTCGCACCTGAGTCTACGTTAGCATTCCCGCTCGACTATCCGGCTCGTTCAGATACTTCAAAGTCTGCTATGAACGAGAATACATTGGGCGACGAAACCAAACCCTCCATCTGGAAATGGAGCTGGCTGCTGCCCATTATTGTCATCTTTGTTCTGGCCGAGGTGATCGTCTACCGCTTCGGAGTTCACCAGCCATTCAGCGATGAATTTTCCACGCCGGGAAGAATTCTTTATGAGCTGAGTCAGGGACGATTCTCCTGGAAAGATCTCTGGGCCTGGCACAACGAGGCGCACATGGTTTTTCCAAAAATCCTCTGGATCATCGAGGCGCTGGCCGTCGGATGGCACGTGAAAACCTGGATGTATTTTGGCGTCATTCTGACCGCGCTGGAAGTTGTTCTGCTCTGTTTGCTTTTGGAAGTGAGAGCCTTCAGCGAAAAGACCAGATGGCTTCTGGGACTGGCCTTTGCATTGATCCTCCTGCATCCGTGCAATGCGCCGGGAACATTCCTGCGAGGCTCGCAATATATCGCGATCGTTCCAGGATTTTTGTTAGTTCTCGGCAGCTTTATTAACATCAAGGCTTCGAGGCTGGGCACCTTGTTTGCCAGCTATTGTGCCCTGAGCACCATCGGCACGCTGACCTTCCCAAATGGGATGGCATTGTGGGTTTTGCTCTACCCTTATTTCCCAGTCTTCAAGATGTGGGGATCGGGTGACAGGGATCTGCGGAAAAAAATCATCGGCTATTCACTGGCTTCATTCGCCTTCGGTCTGGCGCTGATCGGTTGCTACTTCATCGGCTACTCGGAAGTGCGCCAGGATGCCGGACTCAAGCTGCCGCATCCGGATTACGTCGGCTATTTTTTCAAATGGATGGGCGCTCCATTGGCGCTCCATTTTAAGAAGGAATATTCCGCTGCTTTCGGCTATGGAGTGACGGCCCTTTCCCTAATCCTGCCCGCATTTCTGTTTCTAACGGCTTTGGTTAGACGCATGTTAGGAAGAATCGAAGTCGCGTGGCCGTGGCTGATGCTCATCGCCTACGGATTGCTGTCCGCGACCGCCTCCTCGCTGGGCCGCGCCAGCATCCCTCAGGACCAGTCCGTAGCCGGCAGATACTTCCTGATTTCACTGCAACTCGTCGCTGGCATTTTGGGATTGTGGCTGGTCCTGGCAGCGTATGAGGCGAGCGGTGCGGTTCGGCGGAGAAAGGTATTTTCCCAATCTCTAATCTTTGCCACGCTGGGCTTGGTCTTGGTATTTGAACTCGGCACTTGGAACCTGGGCTACTCCCAATCAGCCAAACATCTTTTCTCCCGCTCGAAGGAGCAACTCGCGCTCAACTTATGGGACGAGGCTCCGCTGATTACTCCCATTCCATTTTTCATCCCGACGCCGCCTTCTGTCCGACCCAAATATCTTACGTTAATCGAGACGGGATTTTTGAAGAACCAAGGCGATGGCATCTGGCTGAGTGAGGCGTTAAAAGTGGCCGCAGACAAAAAGCCGATCGGCGAAGTGCGGGTGAACGGCCAGGGCGAGAACTTGCGTGTCAGCTCGCATCTTTCCAAAGTTTTCGCGAAATGCCCCAATCCGGCTCTTCTCACCACGCTGAGGCTTCCAGACGGAACCCTTGCACCCGTGGCCGTGGATCTGATGTCGCCACAAGTCACCAAAAAGGGTCTGCCCGGTCTGCAAATTTACACGAAGCCGTTTCGTAATAACGTCACTCATTGTCAGAACGCCAACGACCTCGTCTTCTTCGCCCTCGATCCCATGCGGAAGAAAGCCTATTTGCTCAAAAGCGTCATCAAATAGAGCACCTAGCCATCTGCCAATGATCCAGTCTGGAGCCACATGGAAGAACAAGACCGGAATCCTCTCGCGATACGTTTAATAAATAGAAACTCATCCTCCCATGTCCACCATTCTACTCATCGTCCTCATCCTGCTTCTCGTTGGTGCCATTCCCTCCTGGCCGCATAGCCGCTCTTGGGGCTACGGACCAAGTGGGGGCCTGGGTCTGATTCTGGTCATCATCATTATTCTGATGTTGATGGGCCGGTTTTAGGACCGCTTCCCCGCAGTGATTGACTCCCCGGCGGGCTGCCCCTAAATTTTTGGGCTTATGCCCACATTTGATCTCGTCGTCATCGGAGCCGGACCTGCCGGTTATGTCGCAGCCATTCGCGCCGCGCAACTTGGCTTGAAAACGGCCATCGTCGAGAAAGGCAAAACCCTCGGCGGCACTTGTCTGAACATCGGCTGCATCCCGAGCAAGGCCTTGCTCAACTCAACCGAGCACCTCCATTTCGCCCAGAAGAAGGCGGCCAAACACGGGATCATCATAGAAAAAATCTCCGTCGATCTGGCCAAAATGCAGGCGCGCAAAGACGGCGTCGTGAAGCAACTCACCGGCGGCGTGGAGTTTCTGATCAAGAAAAACGGCATTACGCGTTTCGAGGGCGTGGGGAAAGTCACCGCGCCGGGAAAAGTGACGGTCACCGGCGCAAAAACCGAGGAACTGGAGACGACTTCCATTCTTCTCGCGACGGGCAGCGTGCCGTCGGAAATCCCGCATTTGCCGGTCGATGGCGAAACAGTGGTCACCAGCACCGAGGCGCTCAGTTTTTCCGAAATTCCGAAGCGGCTGCTCGTGATCGGCGGCGGCGCGATTGGATTGGAACTCGGCTCTGTCTGGGCACGGCTCGGCAGCGCGGTGACGGTGGTGGAATTTCTCCCACGCATCGCGGCGTTTTACGATCCAGACGTTACGACGACGCTGCAAAAATGTCTCGCTTCGGAGGGGATCACGTTCCACCTCGATACGGCTGTAACTGCGCTCACCGTGGAAAAAGGCATCGCCACGGCGACCTTGAAAACCAAGGACGGCCAGGAATCCACGCTCGAGGCGGACAAGGTTCTCGTCTCAGTCGGGCGCAAGCCGTATCTCGCCGGAGTCGTGGACGATTCGCTCGGGCTGAAGCTAACATCGCGCGGCCAGGTCGAGGTCGATGCGCATTACGCGACTAACATTCCCGGCATTTACGCCATCGGCGACATCATTTCCGGTCCGATGCTGGCCCACAAGGCCGAGGACGAAGGCGTCGCCTGCGCCGAGCGGCTCGCGGGCAAGGCCGGGCATGTGAATTACGACATCATCCCGAACGTGATTTATACCGAGCCCGAGGTTTCCAGCGTTGGTCTCACCGAGACGGCGGCGAAGGAAAAAGGTATCGCGGTGAATGTCGGCAAATTCATTTTCAAAGCCAACGGACGCGCCATTGCCTCCGATGCGACGGAAGGGTTTGTGAAGATCGTGGCCGACGCCAAGACGGATCGCCTGCTCGGCGCACAAATCATTGGAACCGGCGCTTCAGAATTGATCGCCGAATGTGTCAGCGTCATGGAATTTAGCGGCAGTGCCGAGGACATCGCGCGGACGATTCACAGTCATCCGACGATGACCGAATCCGTGAAGGAAGCCGCGCTCGCCGTGGCGAAACGCTCCATTCACGCGGTCAACTAATCTCACATGCATCCCTCCCCCACCCGCTATCAGTCCATGCAATACCGCCGCTGCGGCCGCAGTGGACTGCAACTCCCGGCCATTTCCCTCGGGCTCTGGCATAATTTCGGCAGCGTGGATAATTTCGGCAACGCGCGGGACATGATCTCCACCGCGTTCGATCTAGGCATCACGCACTTCGATCTGGCGAATAATTACGGTCCGATTCCAGGTTCCGCTGAGACGAATTTCGGGAAAATTCTGCACGTCGACTTCGCAAACCATCGCGACGAAATGATCATTTCCAGCAAGGCTGGCTACACGATGTGGCCCGGGCCTTATGGCGACTGGGGCTCTCGCAAATATCTCCTCTCCAGCCTCGATCAGAGTCTGAGTCGCATGAAACTCGACTACGTCGATATTTTCTATCATCACCGGCCCGATCCGAACACGCCGCTCGAGGAAACGATGGGTGCGCTCGCCCATGCGGTGCGCCAGGGCAAGGCGCTTTACGTCGGTCTCTCGAATTACTACAACCCCGAGCTGGCGGTGCGCGCGGTCACGATTTTGCAGGAAATGGGCGTGCCGTGCCTGATCCATCAGCCCGCCTATAACATGATGGCAAATCGCACGCTGGAGACCGGGACGTTTCCCGCGTTGGAAGCGCTCGGCGTCGGCGAAATCGTCTTCTCGCCGCTCGCGCAAGGGCTGCTCACGAACAAATATCTGAACGGAGTTCCATCCGATTCACGCGCGGCGAATCCGCATGGATTTCTGAAGGAAAGCGCCATTACGCCGGAGAAAATAACAATGGTTCGCGCACTGGCCGCCATGGCCGCCGAACGCAACCAGACGCTGGCGCAAATGGCACTCGCCTGGTGCCTGCGTTTCCGCGCGGTGACCTCGGTCCTAATCGGAGCGAGCCGCCCGAGCCAGATCATTGATTGCGTCGCGTGCGTGGAAAATCTGGCGTTCACCGACGCCGAACTCGACCGGATCGAGACCATCCTGGCGGCGTAATTTCTTCCGGGAGCGCACGCGTCTCGCGTGTTCCCTTTTGCGTCTCGCGAAAGGGCTCGTCCCAGCCATCGGACGAGACGTCCGATGGGACACGCGAGACGCGTGCGCTCCCGAAGCATTTCAGCCGAGTTTGGTTTGAATCTCGGCGGCGATTTCATCGGCGCGCTGATTGATCCACTCGCCATCGCGGCCCTCGATCAACAGGCGAATTTTTGGTTCGGTGCCGGAGTAACGCAGCAGCACACGACCCGCGCCACCGAGCGATTTCTCGGTCTCGACGACGAGTTTTTGGATCTCCGGAAACTGCTCCAGCGGCAATTTCTCCCGCACCCGCAGATTGCGCTGCGCCTGCGGATATTTCTTTAGAACGCGCTTCAACTCGCTCAACGGCTTCCCCGTTTCGACCATGATTCGCAAAATTTGCAGCGCACTCACGATGCCATCGCCAGTCGTGGCGTAGTCGCGAAAAATCATGTGCCCGCTTTGTTCGCCGCCGACGTTGTGACCGTGGCGCAGCATTTCCTCGATCACGTAGCGGTCGCCGACTTTCGTCCGCACGATCTGGCCGCCGTGAGCGTGGATCGTTTCGTCGAGGCCGAAGTTCGACATGATCGTCGAGACCAGCGTCTGGTTCGCCAGTCCGCCATTTTTCAATAAATCGACCGCCGCGATGGCCATGATTTCATCGCCATCGACGACCTCGCCGTTCTCATCGCAGAGAAGCACGCGGTCCGCGTCGCCATCGTGTGAGATGCCGATATGCACGCCCGTTTCCTTCACAATCCGGGCGATTTCGTCGGGATACGTGCTGCCGCAACTGGCGTTGATGTTCGTGCCGTTCGGTGCGTTGTGGAAAACTTTCACATCCGCCCCCAGCTCACGCAAAATGCAGGGCGACGATTTGTAAGCGGCCCCGTTCGCGCAATCGATGGCGATGGTGACGCCCTCCAGCGTGCGGTTTTTCGGGAAACTGGCCTTGGCAAATTCCACATAACGCCCCAGGGCGTCGTCGATGCGGGCGGCGCGTCCGATCTTTCCAGCGGTGGGGCGAATTGACTCAATCTCGCCACTGAAAACCAGATTTTCGATCTCGGCTTCCACCGCATCGTCGAGTTTGCAGCCGTCGTGACGGAAAAATTTGATGCCATTATCCTCATACGGATTGTGGGAAGCGGAGAGGACGATCCCCGCGTCGGCCCGCAGCGAACGCGTGATGTAGGCGACGCCCGGCGTGGGCAGCGGCCCGATCAAAAGCACATCCACGCCGAGTGAAGTGATGCCAGCGACGAGCGCGGTTTCCAGCATGTAACCGGAGAGCCGGGTGTCTTTGCCGAGGACGATTTTGGGTCGAGTTTCAGTGTTATGGCGGTTGGCGCTGAGCTTGGTGATGACATGCGCGGCGGCACGTCCGAGTTTGAGCGCAGTCTCGGCGGTGACGGGCTCGATATTGGCCACGCCACGAACGCCATCGGTGCCAAAAATTTTGCGGGGTTGGGACATCGGACGATTACAAACAACTGCCCCAGCCTGTGCAAACGAAAACGCCGGTTTGGCGACTCGCTTCCCACTCAGGGACGGGCCAAAGCCCGCGGCGGCGCGAGCTGATAACTGGTGTCCGGAATGTTTTTCTTGATCAGATACCAGACGGCAAAGGCGAGGATGATGGAGACGATTTTGATCTGCCAGTTGTGCGTGAAAAGATGCTTCATGACGCCAGTTTCGTGTCGCTCAACTCATCGCCCACCTCGTCGGCCTCGTCCTCGAAGGACAGCAATTCGTTGATGCGCGCGCGGAAAGTCTGCGGATTGAAATTGCGCTCGATGCGTCCGCGATGGCAGATGGAAACCGTGCCCGTTTCCTCGGAAGTGACGATGGCGATGGCGTCCGATTCCTCTGTAACTCCGAGTGCGGCGCGGTGGCGCAGGCCGAGCGAACGGTCGAGATCTTCGCGGGCGCTGACGGGAAAAATGCAGGCGGCGGCTTCGATGCGGCCGTTGTTGATGACCATGCCGCCGTCGTGCAGCGGAGTCTTCGGATGAAAGATCGTGAGCACGAGTTCGCGCGAAAGTTTGCAGTCGATGTCCACGCCCGTCTCGGTGAAATTGCGGATGTTGGTGTCGCGCTCGAGGGCGATGAGCGCGCCGAGTTGCTTGGCCGCGAGCGCGAAAACGATGTCGGTGAGCTGGGTTAGGGTTTCCTGTTTTTGCCGGTTTGAAGAGAAAATCGGATGACCGCCGAGGGCCGCCAGAGCGCGACGCAACTCGGGTTGAAAAATGACCACGAGCGCGATCGCCAAAAACGCCGACAGGCTGCGGATGATCCAGCTAATGACCTTCAGATCGAGGACTTGCGCAGTGAGCGTGAGGGTCAGGAAAATGAGGGCGAGTCCGGTCAGCACCTTCGCGCCACGCGTTCCGCGAAAGTAGAGGTAGCCGTAATAAATCGCCACCGCGAGGATGCAAATCTCGATGGCCGACGGCCAGTTTTCGCGGGCAAATTCCAAGAGCGAACGCAGCTTATTCATGGACGCTTGCAGCTTGGCCCAAGATCGCTTCCATCATGCGCAGGGAGTGAAAATTCGGCCGGACATCGTGCACGCGGATGATTTCCACACCGGCCTCGCGACAGTGGGCCGTGAGCGCGACGGTCGGCCAGAAACGGTCGTTCGGCGAGTCGGTGCCGATGATTTTGCTGAGGAACGATTTCCGCGACACGCCGACCAGCATGGGCCGGTCTCCGAGGCGGAGCAAGGCGAGATTGCGCAGAAGCTCGAGATTATGCGCAACGGTTTTGCCAAAGCCGATGCCGGGGTCAAAGACGATCTGACTCGGATCAATTTTTTGTTCAGCGCAGGCGGCGAGGCCCTCCTCAAAGAATGCCCGCACCTCGCCGACGACGTCGTCATAGCTCGGGGTTTGCTGCATCGTCACCGGCGTGCCGAGCATGTGCATGCAGACGGCTCCGGCTCCGGTCGCGGCGACGACTTCGAGCATTTCCGGCGCACGCAAACCGCTGATGTCGTTGATGATATTGGCCCCCGCCTCCATCGCGGCGCGGGCCACGGCGGGCTTGCAACTATCGATGGAAATGAGCACGTCGGACTCTGCGCGCAACGCCTCGATCACCGGCAGCACGCGCTGTTTTTCCTCCTCGATTGAAATGGAACTCGCCCCCGGACGGCTCGATTCACCGCCGATGTCGATCACCGTCGCGCCTTCGGCGATCATCTGCCGCGCGTGAGTAAGGGCGGGATCGAGTTGGACAAATTGCCCGCCGTCCGAGAACGAATCCGGCGTCACATTCAACACGCCCATGATCCAGCCGCCAGTGCGTTGGAAGTCGTATGAGCGGTCTTGGATTTTCCAGATCATGGGTGGCGCGGCGATTCGAGTTTGATTATACTGCGCTCCACTTTTATGTCCCCCCGCTTTTTGCTCTTTTCCGTTTTCCTCGCGCTCGCCCCGGCCCTGCACGGCCAGTCGAAACCCGTCACCGAGACCGGCCCGCTGCCGCCGCCCGATCTTTCCCTCACTCGCGCTAGCACGATTCTCCACCCCGACGACACGAAAACCGTCACCCTCTACGACGCGACGAAACGCCAGTCCGACGTGCATTATTACAACGCCGACGGCTCCTGGCGCGCCCACATTATTTACTCGCTCGACACCGATGGAAAGATCAAGTCCGGCCAGTTTCTCGATCAGAAAGACAAACCCGGCGTCCGCAGTCTGTATCGTTATGGCGCCGAGGATCGCGTGGTCGAGGAGTCGCATTACAATCAGGCCGGCGCTCTCGTCCGCCGCATGGTCTATGAGTACGGCCTCACGAGTCAGGTCATGAAAACCGTCGCCTACGACGCGCAGGGCAACGTCCTCGGCGTCTGGACTCCCAAACGCAACACCAGCAACGGTCCGAATATCCGCAAGCGGCGCTAATAGCGATAAGGCTGGATTCGCGGGCAAAGTTTTCGCAGGCTCGGGAACGAAACTCGCTCTGTAGCGGGTTGTCATTTCCCATGCAACTCCTCCTCCAACTTCTCGCCTTCGCCCTCCCATGGAGCCTGCGGCGAATCGTCCTCCAGAAATGGTGCGGCTGCGAACTGGCCGAGGGGAGTTCCATCGGACTCTCGCTCGTCCTCTGCCGCCGCGTAAAACTGGGTCGCGCCGCGCGCATCGGGCATTTTAACTTCCTGAAAAACTGCTCCCTGGTCGAACTCGGCGACCACGCCATCATCAACAACCTCAACTGGATCACCGGCTTCCCGAAGATCGACTCGCCCCATTTTGCCGCCGAGCCCGACCGCGCCCCGGAGCTGATTCTGGGACGCCACAGCTCCATCACCAACCGCCACCTGATCGATTGCACGGCTCGCGTCACCATCGGGAGTTTCACCACATTCGCCGGGTTTCGCTCGCAGATTTTGACGCACACCATCGACATCATCGGGGGCCGGCAAACGTCGCGACCACTCACCATCGGCGACTATTGTTTCATCGGGACCGACTGCATTTTACTCGGCGGCAGCGCACTTCCATCGCACTCGGTGCTCGGCGCAAAATCGCTCCTCAACAAAATTCACCTCGCCGAATACCGACTCTACGGCGGCGTTCCCGCGAAGGAACTCTCCGAGCTTCCCGCTGACGCGAAATATTTCACGCGCGCCACCGGCTTCGTCGAATAGATGAAAATCCTCCACGCCATTTCCTCCATCGACCCGCGCCAGGGCGGCACCAGCGAGGCGGTCCTGCAACTCAGCCGCGAAGCGATCCGCCAAGGGCACGAGGTGGAAATTGTGAGCATCGACGACCCGGCGGCAGACTGGATCGAAAGTTTTCCATTCGAGTTACATGCCACTGGACCGGGGAAAACCGCCTTCCAATATTCGGCGAAATTCCATTCCTGGCTGCGGGAAAACGTCGGCCGCTTCGACGCTGTTTTCTCCCACGCCCTCTGGCAATACACCGGAGTTGCAGTGCGGTCTGCCTGCGGAAAAAAGCATCCCTACTTCGTCTTCCCTCACGGAATGCTCGACCCGTATTTCGATCAATTTCCCCTCAAGCGCCTCAAGAAAAACTGCTTCTGGCCCTGGGCCGATTACCGCGTGCTGCGCGACGCACGCGCCATCTTTTTCACCTCCGAGGAAGAACGCATCGGAGCGCATCATTCCTTTAAAAGCCTGCGCGGTCACGACGTCATCGCCCCGCTCGGCATCGACGATCCACCGTCATTCACCCCGTCGATGCGTGAGGCGTTCGCCGCCAAAGTCCCCGAACTGGCAGGTCGCCGCTACCTCCTGTTCCTCGGCCGCATCCATCGCAAAAAAGGCTGCGACCTCCTCCTCCGCGCTTGGTCGAAGGTCACCCATCCAGACATCTGCCTCGTCATGGCCGGGCCCGACCAGACGGGCTGGACAGCCGAGTTGCAATCGATTCCCGCCGAGCGCGTCTTCTGGCCCGGCATGTTGGCAGGCGACGCCAAATGGGGCGCGCTCTACGGAGCCGACGCGTTCGTTTTGCCGTCGCACCAGGAAAACTTCGGACTCGCCGTCGCCGAAGCGCTCGCCTGCTCCACGCCTGTCCTCATTTCCCGAAAGGTGAACATCTGGCGCGAAATCACCGAAGCCGGCGGCGGCTACGCGGAAGACAACACTGAAACTGGAACGCAAAATTTACTCACCCGTTTCCTCGCCCTCTCCGACTCCGAGAAATCCGCCCTGCGCCTCGCCGCCCGCGCCACCTTCGAGACCCATTTCCGCCTTTCCGCCGCCGCCGCCCTTCTCCACCAACACGTCGCCCAACTCCTATGAAAAGCGCCCTGCCCGACTTCCCCTCGCCCTGGACCTTTCGCCAGAAAATCATCATCTTCCTGTGGGGCATCGCCTGGGCCCTCCTCTGCTCCTGGACCCCGAAGCCGCTCAACAAATGGCGCCTCCTCGTCATGCGCCTCTTCGGAGTGAAGATCGACGGCCTCCCCTTCGTCCATCCGCGCGCCCGCATCCAGATCCCTTGGAACCTCACCCTGCACGACCGCGCCTGCCTCGGCGACCGCGCCAACGCCTATTCGCTGGGCGAAATCGAACTCGGCATCGCCAGCACCGTCGCGCAGGAATGCTACCTCTGCACCGGCACCCACGACATGCAGGACCGCGCCCGCCCGCTCCTCACCGCCAAAATCACCATTGGCGACTGGGCCTTCCTCGGCGCGCGCACGTTCGTTTTGCCCGGCGTCACCATCGGCAACAACTGCGTCGTCGGTGCCTGCTCCGTCGTCAGCAAAGACCTTCCCCCCGACTGCTACGCCATCGGCACCCCCGCCACCGTGAGACGCGCCAAGCCGCCGCTGTAGGTGCTGAATATAAAACGAAGGCCGCGGCAGGTCGATCATCTGTTGTCGAGAGAAGAGTCCTTCGAAATACGGTATTCCAAATGTCCCAAGCGGGGAACTTTAGAGTGATCCAAGTCCGGCTCCATATTGCGACTCCCTTCTTCGTTGAGCATATAGGTGAATCTGCAGGCCCAGCCACCATCATTGGAAATCAAACGAGGTCCCTCCACGATTTTGCCATACTTTGCCCCTCCTAGCCTTTCCGAGCTAATCTTGAAGTAGTAAACGAAAGGACTCCACGACTCTTTGCCTGTCTGTTTCGCTGCTTCCCGTAGGCTCGGCACGTAGCCAGTCTCAGGGGGCTTCATACAGCGTGTGAAATTCGCTTCTAGAAGTGGTTCCCTCATTGTAAGGAATGGGGAGAGCCCAAAAACCGCCCGCTGGTTCTGGAATACGCACGTCGATAGCATCAATCAACGCGGGAGTCCCATTGTAAGCAGGTATCTGCCATACTAAGAGAATGTCTATATGCTCACCTCTACCGTTGGGAGCCACGAGATCCCCTTTGACGAGGTCATATCCTACCTCCCCGGTTTCACGCAACATGACGAACGCCTGTTTGCCCAACAAAGGAATGGGATTGATTTTTTTCTCAGCACGATCGAGACTTTCCCGCGCTGGGATTCGCTGACCGTCCTACGAGATGAATAGTATCCGTCGTATTTGGTTTTAAGAAATGTTACCCAGCCCGACTCAGCCAGGGTGGACATTCCCTGAGCGTCGGTAACAGTTTCCTCTTCATAATTATTAGATCCCTTGCCTGTCCATGCATCTCCCCCTACCGACCAAGTATTGTTGATAGTGACACCGGACAGTAAATGACCTTGCTCATCGGTCACCTCCACTGCGTGCTGTTCGGACGGCAGCCTGTGAAAGCAAGGCAAAGCAGCAGAGTGAAAGCTTTCATCGTTGTTCGTAGTCTTTCTGCTTCCTTATGGATTGGCAACTGGAGTTGCCGGAGTGACCCTCGCAGCTACAGGAGGGGTATGGCCGCACCAGCCGATAAGAAAAATAATCAAGCCGCTGGGCGTTTCTCGACGAGGCCGGGCGGGCGGGAGAAGAAACCTCGGGTCCAGAGGGCGAGATCGTCCCAAGTGGATTTCATTTTGTAGGGGAGTTTGCTGCAGCGCACTTTCTGGAGGTAATGCAGGAAGTTTTCCAAGAGGGCCATGCGCTGTTCCTGGGTGATTTCTTTCATTTGGAGGTAGCCGGGAGCGACTCGGGGCGAGGTGAGGCGGTTGACGGTGGCCAGCCAAAGCAGGCGGCGTTCCTGCGGGTTGGCACCGACTTTGAACGTGATCTCCAGCAGGTCGGCGCAATGGGCGATCCAGGCGTGGAGGCGTTTTTCCTCCGGCCAATCGGCCCATTTCGTATGCACGTTGTCCTCGTGGTAACGCTTGAAGTACCAGTCGCCTGGAACTCGAATCAGGTCGCCCCAGCAGGCCATTTGCGACATCCAGGTGGTATCGACGGAGTAGTTTTCCACTTCGTTGGTGATCAGCCCGCCGGATTCGCGAAGGGCTTCCACGCGCGTTAGCCCCCGGAAGGCGACGGCGGAATGGTGGGCGTAGAGCAAGGCGAGCTGCCGCGCCGCCGGAATGCCGGTGACGGAGGGTTGGGAGGTCTGCCACGATTGCGT
The DNA here is from genome assembly GCA_039930045.1 of Chthoniobacterales bacterium. Lineage (NCBI taxonomy): Bacteria > Pseudomonadati > Verrucomicrobiota > Spartobacteria > Chthoniobacterales > Chthoniobacterales bacterium. The sequence goes on from JBDSQB010000009.1 coordinate 89,738, forward strand.
GCCGAAGGCGACGATGTCGCAATAGACCACCGCCGCACTCAGGTGGCAGAGGGCGGCCTCCAGTAATTTCTCGAAATAACACGGGGCGGTGAGGTCGTCCTGCTGGTAGTAGCACCAGAATGGGGTGTCCACCTGGGCCGTGAGCCAGTCGATATTGCCGACCCAGCCGAGGCGTTCGGGTTGCGTGACGACGGAGAATCGTTTGTCGCGGAGAAACGGCTGGCAGACGGCTTCGGACTCCGGGTCGGGGCCGTCGATGGAAATGAGGACGCGCAGGTCTCCGCAGGTTTGCACGCGGATGGATTCGAGGGTTTCGGCGAGGTAACGCGCGCCTCGATAGACTGGAACTCCGACGGTGATGAGGGGCGATGTCATGCGATTTGCTGGGCCAGAGTTTGCGCGAAGAAGGGGGCCATCGTGAGCTTGCCGGTGTCCACGGAATGGTAGCGCCCGTAGCTGACCGGCCCGATGCGGTAGCGGTCGTGCAAGCCGCTGTGTGGATCGTCAATATCGGTGGAGCCCCAGGCAAAAATGACGCCGCCTTTCACATGCGCGTTCTCGATGCAGGCTGGCGACAGACGCTTGAGCGAGGGAACGATCCGGCTGAGTTCCTGGAAAATGGAGGCGCGCAGATTCGACTGTAACTCGCCTGAAGGCGGCGGCCAGGCAGGCGGTCGAATCGCGGTGGACGCCCCGAGCATTCCCGTCGGATACCAGGAAAGATAGAGCGCGCCATTGTTGTAGTTTACCACGTCGCCAAAAGCTCCCAGCACGATCGTGCTCGACGGAATGCCGACGGTTTCCGACGGCAGCAACTGCACGCGGAGGTAATGTTTTACCCGATACAGCCAGGGCAGCGAGGGCGTGATGCCAGCCGTCTGATCCACCGCGAGGCGTCCTTCCCAGAGGGTGTTGATGACGTGATCGTAGGGCGCGTCCCCATTCACGATGGCGCTGTCTTCTCGCGGCGTGACACCGTCGATATGCGTGTTCCAGTGGCAAGTAATGCGGGGGTTTTCGGTCACTGCGACGTGAACGCGCTGGGCGAGAAACTCGGGATCAATGCTCACTTCCTCCGTGCGATAGGCGGCTTGAACCAAATCGGGATCGAACAGCGCCGCGCACTCCGCATCTGTGAGTCGCTCGGGAGTCAGCCGGTAGTCGCGTCCGAAATATTCCGGCGTCCCCTCCCCGGCGATGTCGCGGGCCATTTTTCCACAATCCCGAAAATGCGCCTCGACTTGGGGAATGCTGAGGAGGCTGTCGCTGTGGACCAGATAGTAAAACGGCGTCGAGACCGGGAGTTCCATGTCTCCCAGCAAGCGGCGCAGCAGGGGCTGGAACCGCACGGCTCCCTCGATCATAGCGCGGGCCGAGTTGCGCGAAGGATCGTTGGCATAAACGTAGCCGAGATGGATTTTGCCCTCGTTCTGGGAGGACGCCTGCGTCATGCACGCGGCGTTTTGATCGTAAAGCGCGACCTTCACGCCGCGCGAGGCGAGTTCCAATGCAATGCAACTCCCCTGCAAACCGGCACCGAGAACCGCGACTTTCACAGACTGGCGGAGAGCGCAGCCATCTTCGCAACGATGGCGGGGTCCATTTTCACCAAATCTGGCCAGGTGCGGGTGTAGCCTTCGCCAGCGATTTTACGAGTGGCGTCGAAACCGATGTGACTCCCCATGTTCGCGACGGTTTGCGCGTGGTCGAGGCTGTCGCAGGGGCTCTTTACAAACGTGCTGTCGCGCTGTGGATCGGTGTTCGAGAGCCATCGGAAAAGGACTTCGCTGGTGTTGTGCACGTCGCAATCCTCGTCCACGACGACGATGTATTTGCTGAACATCATCTGACCCATGCCCCAGAGGCCGTGCATGATTTTGTAGGCCTGCCACGGGTATTGTTTGCGGATGCTGACCACGACCAGATTGTGAAAAACGCCCTCGGCTGGGAGCGCCATGTCCACGATCTCGGGAAAGTTCATTTTGAAGACCGGCAGGAAGATTTTGACGCTGGCCGTGCCCATGTAGAAGTCCTCCATGGGCGGAATGCCAACGATGGTAGCGGGGTAAATCGCCTTCTGCCGATGCGTGATGGCGGTGACGTGGAAGACGGGATAGTCGTCGATCGGCGTGTAAAATCCGGTGTGGTCGCCGAACGGGCCCTCGGGCCGCATTTCGCCGGGCTGAACGTAGCCTTCGAGGACGAAATCGACGTCGGCAGGGACTTCGAGGTCGTTGGTGACGCATTTCACCAGCTCGACGGATTGTTTTCTCAAGAAACCGGCGAAAAGGATTTCGTCGAGTCCATCGGGCAGCGGCGCGGTGGCGGCAAAAGTGTAGGCCGGATCACCGCCGAGGCAGACGGCGACGGGCATGCGTTCGCCGCGCTCGTAGTAGCGTTTGCCGTGGCGCGCCGCGACTTTGTGTACCTGCCAGTGCATGCCAGTGGAACTCCCGTCGTAAACCTGCATCCGGTACATGCCGATGTTGCGTTCGCCCGAATCAGGGTCGCGCGTGTAAACCGTCGGGAGCGTGATGAAGCGTCCGCCGTCCTGCGGCCAGCAATGGAGAATCGGCAGGTCGGTGAGGGAAAACCCGGATTTACCCGTGAGATGGATCACTTCCTGACAGGCGGCGTCGGAGACTTTCTTCGGGCGGGCGTAAAGGAGGTCGAGGCCGTTTTTGAGCAAGTCCCAGCCTTCGCGGAGAGACTTCGGCGGCTTGGCCTTGAGCAAAAACTGCATCTGGTCGGCGATTTCCTGGACGTTGGAAACGCCCAGCGCGGCGGCCATGCGTTTCTCGCTGCCCATGAGATTGATCGCGACGGGGAACTCGGATTGGCGACCGTCGATGGTAGGATTTTCGACGAGAAGCGCCTTGCCACCGCCGGGCGATTTCATCTGGCGGTCGGCCAGCTCGGTCAATTCGAGTTCCGTCGCAATGGGCTGCGAAACGCGCAGAAGTTCGCCCGCCTGATCGAGCTGGGAAACGAAGCTGCCGAGCGAGGAAAATGCCATGGCCAGCTACGGCTTTTTGGCGCGGACGACGAGTTTGTTGTCCTTGATGTCTAGCGCGCTGAGGTTATTGCCAATGGAATCGCTCTCCGATATGGATGGAACTCCGAGGCTTTCGACGAAGTTTTTCGAGGTGATGTAACGCATTCCCCAACGCGGAAACTCCACGTCGCCGCTGCGCACACTGACGTTGTTCGGATGCGGCTTGCCTTTCTCCGTGATGAAATTCATGGAAACTTCGCCGTTGAAATAGCGATCCTGCATGAGTCGAATCTGACTCAGCGGAAAGCTCACTTGCGCCGAAATGTGATCGCCCTCGATGCTGGTGGAAACCTTGCCGCGCAGGGCGGACCACGGCTCGTATTTGGCGATCAGCGTGTTGATTTCATTCGCGGAAAGAACGATCTCCGCCTCCTGTCCGGCGTCGTAGGCCGTGTTAAACGCCTTCACTTTGTCCAGCGCAGTCTGCGTTTCGAGATCGGTCGGATTGTAAACCGGGATCGCTTTTCCGTCGGCCACGGTCATGCTCTTGATGCCGTTGAAAGTGCTCCAGGCACCCCAGAAAAGCGCGCCGCCGAGCAGCAGAAAAATGACGGCCGCCATCGCGCAACCGCCGCCGAGACAGCCGCAGCCCGTCTTTTTGTCGCGGTTCATGGGCGTGAGGACGGATGGAAGATTAGAGCGCATGTCGGTGATGAGAGCGGTTGTTCTAGCGGCTGAGTTCCAACATGCGCAAGATCGGTTTTTCGGCGCGCTGGCGGATAGCCTCGTCCATCAGGAGTTCCGGCGAGAGATTCAGCAGGGCGGAATGCAGCTTCTCCAGCGTGTTCATTTTCATGTAACGGCAGTCGGCGCAGGCGCAATTTTCCGTCGGCCCGGGGATGAAAGTTTTCCCCGGCACTTCGCGCTTCAGCCGGTGCAACATCCCGCTCTCGGTGACGATAATGAACGCGTCCGCCGGGTTTTCCTTGCAGAAGCCGATCATTTTCTCGGTCGAACAAATCTCGTCGGCGAGCATGCGCACGGCGGCGGAGCACTCGGGATGGGCCACCACGGGAGCCGCCGGATATTCTTCGCGAATCTTCCGAATGCTGCGCGCGGTAAACTCCATGTGCAGGTAACAATTCCCCTGCCAGAGATCCATCGGGCGACCGGTTTTTTCCATCACCCAGGCGCCGAGATTCTGGTCGGGCACGAAGAGAATGTTGCGGTCCTTCGGCGCGGCATTGACGATTTTCACGGCGTTTCCGCTCGTGCAAATGACGTCTGAGAGCGCCTTCACGCCCGCGCTGCAATTGATATAGGCGATGACGTAATAGTTTTTGTCGGCGTGCTTTTGCAGGTGCGCGGCGAGTTTTTCCGGCGGGCACGAGTCGGAAAGAGAGCAGCCGGCATCGAGGTCGGGCAGCAAAACGGTGCGCGACGGGTTCACGATTTTCGCCGTTTCCGCCATGAAATGCACGCCGCAGAAAACGATCACACTCGCCTCTGTTTCCTTCGCCTTGTAAGCCAGCCCGAGGGAATCGCCCACGTAATCGGCCACATCCTGGATGTCGCCGGTCTGGTAATTGTGCGCGAGAATGATCGCGTTGCGTTCGCGTTTCAGTTCGAGGATTTCCTCAGCTAGATCGACTCCTGTCATCATCGGGCGCGAAATATAGGGGTGTCCGCCGCGAAAGGCAACGGTTACAAGATTGCCGGGTGGCGTTTCCCATCGGAGTTGGATAGTGATCTCACTATGAATCGCTTCACCGTTCCGCCGCTTTGGACTGTCACCCGCCAGCTCGCCGATGTCGCCTCTGGACGAAAAAAGCCCGATCTCGTCATCGGCGGCGCACGGATTCTTTCCACCTACTCCGAGCGGATTCTGGAAAATCGCGAGATCTGGATTTCCGCCGGGCGCATCGCCGCAGTGAAGCCCGCAGGAAGCTGCCCGCGCTCGGACGGCGTCTCATTTTACGACGCGAAAGGCGGCATTCTCGCCCCCGGTTTGGTCGATCCGCACCTGCACATCGAGAGCAGTATGATGACCGCCTGCGCGTATGCCGAGGGGGCGTTGTTGAATGGCACGACCACCATTTTCTGCGACAGCCACGAGATCGCCAATGTCTCCGATGTCGCCGGCATCGAGTGGATGCTCGAGGACGCGCGCCAGGCTCCGATGTCGATTTATCTGACGGTCCCGAGCACGATTCCGGCGACGACATCCGAGTTTGAGACCGCTGGCGGCGATGTGACTCCCGATAAAATTGGCGCGCTTTTCGACAAATGGCCCGAAGCGCTCGCTCTCGGCGAAAAGATGGACTTTGTCCAAGTCAACGCAGGCGATCCGAGGACGCACGCGATCATCGCCGAGTCTTTGAAACGCGGGCGGCCCGTGTCGGGTCACATCTACGGGCGCGATTTCGTGGCGGCTTATGCAGCGAGCGGCGTCACCGACACCCACGAGGCGATCGACCGGGATATTGCCGATGATTTGCTGGAGGCCGGTGTCTGGATTTTCCTACGCGGCGGCAATCCAAAAACTCCGTGGCACAGTTTGCCCGAGGCGATCAAGACGGTCACGGAACTCGGTGCCTCAACCAAACGCATCTGCGTTTGCACCGATGACCGCGACGCCGACGACTTGTTCCAGTTCGGGCTCGATTGGGTAGTGCGCCAGGCGATTGTCGCCGGTATGCCGCCCGCGCGCGCCTGGAGTTTCGGTTCGCTGCACTCGGCGACTCGGTTTGCGATGGATGGAGAATTTGGCGCACTTGGGCATTCGCGCCGGGCCGACATCGTGCTCCTGAACGACGCCTGCGAGGTGCAAAATACCTGGTATGGCGGCGAATTATTGGTCGAGAACAAACGCGTCACGCCCCGGCTCGATGCGATTCTCTCCAACCCGTATCGCTACCCGCCCGAGGCTTACCGGACGGTGAATCTGCCGAAAACCATGCAACTCACTCCGGCGCTCCCGGAGAAAACGGTCACGGCCAATCTCATCCGAGCCGCGCTGCCAGGCATCATTCTTTTCCACGATCGGGCGACCATCGATCCGGCGGACGGCGACTGGAGCGCGCAATTTGCCAAGCATCGCCTCTGCTTCGTCAGCGTGATCGAGCGTTACGGAAAATCGGGCGCGGTGGCCCACGGATTGTTGCAAAATTTTGGGCTGCAAGCGGGCGCGGTTGCGAGTTCGGTCGGGCACGACGCGCACAACGTCATCGTCGCAGGAACCAACGAGAGTGACATGCAACTCGCCGTGGAAACGCTCCGCAAATCCAACGGCGGAGTCGTGGTCATTCGCGACGGCAAAATCCAGGCGCTGGTCGAACTCCCCATCGCCGGCCTGCTCTCCGACAAGCGCGCCACTGTCGTCGCCGAAGAAACGACGCAACTCAAAAAGGCCTGGGTCGAGTCCGGTTGCACCCTGCCCTACATGGGTTTCAACCTCATCCCGCTCTCGGTCATCCCCGAAATTCGGATCACGGACAAGGGGCTGGTGCTCGTCCCGCAGTTAGAAATCATCCCGCTCTTCGAGTAAAAGCCCGTTCCCGCAGGGCTTTCGGTCGTTCCCGCAGTGACTACAAAGTCACCATGTCGGGCTCGTCTTCGCAGACTTCGCTGCGGCCGCCGAACTTGTGATAGACAAATTTCGCCGCCGGAATGGTCTTTTTCGTGGTGCCGCTGGCGAGTTCCAGTCCGGCCTCGCGCAGGTAGGCGAGCGAAGCAGCCAAAAGCTGGGTACCGAGGCCGCGATTGCGGTATTCCACCAGAATGCACGGGCCCGAAATAAGCTGGTTTGGGGCGTCGGTGTCGGTGGTCAAAATGGACGCGCCGATGACCCGCGTGCCATGGGTGAGGACGAGGCATTTCGGCTCCTTGGAGCCAAATGCGTCGCCGATTTGGCCGGTCAAAGTGGGCCAGATGCGGTTGAGCGAATCGCTCCAGTCGGAGTCCAATGAAAATGCGCTGAAGATGGCTTTGCGAACCACTTCCTCCTCGTTGCGCACGGCGCGCCGGATGGTGTAATGGGAGGGCAAATCCGTCTTGGGAGCCTCGTAAGTCTTGAGGTCCCAGATAAATTTCAGCCAGTTGGTGAGCTTCATGCGGCGGAACTCTGCTTGCTGCCCTCTCCGAAAGCAACCGCCAATTCTGGATTCGCTGGCGAATCGCAATTGGAGGCGAGCCATTGGCTCCTATCTAGCAGCGTGGGAGGCGAAAGTTCAGGGCCTCACCCGATGCCTAGACGCGCGGGGCCTTGAAGGATTCGCGGAAATTGTAATAAAAGTCCGTGTGCCGGGCGAGACCGCGCCGCAAGACGGCTTTGAAGGTCGGCATGTCGGCGAAGTCGAAGATTAGATCGACGCTGTAAATGAAGGCCAGCATCTCGTCGTTAGTCGGCAGATTATTGCCCATCAGCACGACGTATTCGTTGCGCCGAATCTCTGCTGGCAGCTTCGCTACGGCTTGGAGAATTTCATTTTCCTCGATCGTCCAGCCGCCGTAATCGGCCTGGATGAGAATGAGGTCGTACTGGTGGGTTTTCACCTGAATGAGGAGCTCCTCGTAGGAGTCGGTGCCGTGGACTTTGTAGTCGATGGCGGTGAGTTGCTTGGAAACGACCTCGGCGTGGCGCGCCTCGTCAAACGCGACCAGCGCGGTGGAGTCGCCGGGTTCAAAAACATCGAATTGCTGGGCCATGGTGAAAAATGAGCGGAGTTGGATGCTTCTCTAAACGCCCAGTTTCGCGGCGAGGTCGAGGCGCAGGCCGGAGTCGTGATTCTGCGCCATGCCCCGGGCTTTTTTCACGCTGTCGATGGCGCGGGTGACGGCGCCTTTCCGATTCGCGTAAAGCAAAGAGGTTTCCTCGGTGATGATCCCGGCCTCGTAGGCGCGCAGGATGGATTGGTCAAAGGTGGTCCAGCCGTAGGTCGCGCTCGCCTCGGTGATGGAATAAAAATCGCGCGTCTCGTGCTCACCGAGGGCGATGGCTTCCTTCGTGCGCAGGTTGTTTCCCATGATTTCGAGCAGCAATTGACGTCCGCCGCCGACCTTCGGGGCGAGGCGCTGACTGACGACATAGCGCAGTGTGTCGGAGAGCCGCTGGCGCAGATGGGATTCCTCCGCCGTGTCGAAAAGCCCGAGGATGCGGCTGATGGATTGCCCGGCGTCGATGGTGTGCAGCGTGCTTAAAACGAGATGGCCCGTTTCCGCCGCCGAGAGCGCAGTTTCAATCGTATTGCGGTCGCGCAACTCGCCGACCAGGATCACTTTTGGTGCCTGGCGCAGGGCGGCCCGCAACCCGACCGTGAACGACTCGAAGTCGATCCCGAGTTCGCGCTGGCTGATGCTCGATTGCTTGTGCGGATGAACAAATTCGATGGGGTCCTCCAGCGTAACAATGTGCACGGCCTGAGTTTCATTGATCTGGTTGACGACGGCGGCGAGCGAGGTCGTTTTACCGCTGCCGGTCGCGCCGGTGAAGAGAACTAGGCCCGTTTTCTCGCGGCAAATCTCGTCGAAGATCGGCGGCAAACCCAGCGCGCGAATCGTCGGAATATCCATCTGGAGCTTCCGCATAACGATGGAGAGATGGCCCTTTTGCCGAAAAATATTCACACGAAAACGCGCCTCGTCGCCCAGTGAATAGCTGCAATCGCAGGAGCCGGTGCGGAGGAGTTCGTCGATCAGGCGCTTGTCGTGGCCGATGATATTCAGCGCCAGCGCCTCGGTCTGGTAGGAGGACATCGAGCGGATTGGCGGCTCGACGTTGATCGATTTCAGCCGTCCGTAGGCCTCGACCTGGAGTGGTCGGCCCACGGTGAAAAGAAAGTCGGAAATGCCCTCATAGCTTTGGAGCATGGCGCTGAGAATGGCGTCGAGTTCGATTTTGCGCATCGTGAATGAAGGGGAAAGCTAGGGCGGAGTCAGGGTCTATTCGTCGAGATCGTCCGGCGGTGTTTTGAGGAACGCGCGGAATTTTTTGCGGTCGTTGGCCTTGTCGTAGGCCTCTTCGGGAGAGATGCGGCCCATGCGCAGATGCTCGGAAATGGCGTCGTCGAGCGGCTGGTTGCCCTTGCGCTTGCCGACTTGCAACATACCGGGAATCTGGTGTGTCTTGGCTTCGCGAATCAAGTTCCCGATGGCCGTATCGGCGACGAGAATTTCCAAGGCCGCGACCCGGCCCGGCTTGTCGATGCGGCGGAAAAGATTCTGCGCGACAACGCCACGGAGCGACTCGGAAAGCGTCGCGCGGACCTGATTTTGCTGGTCCACGGGGAAGACGTCGATGATGCGGTCCACGGTTTTGGCCGCGCTTGAAGTGTGCAAGGTGCCGAAAACCAAGTGACCCGTCGCTGCGGCGGTGAGGGCGAGTTCGATCGTTTCCAAGTCGCGCATTTCACCGACGAGAATGATGTCCGGATCTTCGCGCAACGCCCCGCGCAACGCGGAGGCAAACGACTTCGTGTGGGTGCCGACCTCGCGATGATTCACGAGGCACTGCTGGCTGCGATGGACGAATTCGATGGGGTCTTCCACCGTGATGATGTGGTCGTGACGATGCAGATTCGCATGATCAATCATGGCCGCGAGGGTTGTCGATTTGCCAGAACCCGTCGGGCCGGTGACCAGGACCAGCCCTTTTTTCAACATGGCGAGCCGCTTCAAAACCGGTGGCAATCCGAGATCTTCGCAGGTGAGAACCTTGCTCGGAATGATGCGGAACACGGCGGCGATGCCGTTCTTTTGATTGAGAAAGTTCGAGCGATAACGGGCGAAATTCTTGATCTCGTAGCCAAAATCGACGTCCCCAGTTTCCTCGAATTGCTTGATCTTGGCTTCGGGCGCAATCTCGTAAACCATCGCTTTGAGGTCGTCATTTTCCAGCTCGGGATAATCAATGCGGACGAGTTCGCCGTGAATGCGCAGCATGGGCGGGTTGCCGGTGGAAAGATGAAGGTCAGAAGCATTCTGCTCCTTCATCAGCTTAAAAAATGGGTCGAGCTTGGCCATGGTGAGGTAAGGTTACCCCACTAGATTAAGCAAACGGCGTGCTCAACTCGGTGCCACCATCAAAATAAGATGGGAGTTCCAGTCGAATCTGACTCCGCAAATTTGGCTGAATCGACCCCAACTCGACTCAGATTTTTTTCCTTAAAGCGAATCGAGGACGTTGCGAATTTCGCTCAGGAGCCGCTGCTGCGTGTAGGGCTTGGCGACAAATTCCTTCAAACCTTGGGAGAACATCCGATTTAGCTTGGTTTGGTCCGCAAATCCGCTGCTGAGAATGACCGCAACCGAGGGATTGATTTTTCTCAATTCTTCGAAAACCTGGTCACCGTGCATCCCTGGCATCGTAAAATCGAGAATCACGAGGTCGATTTTTTCTCGGAGCTTCTTGTAATTGTCGATGGCTTCAAACCCATCCTTGGCCGTGACAACGCGGTAACCGTTTTCGGCGAGCATCATTTTGGCGAGCAGCATCACATGGACTTCGTCGTCCACGACCATAATGGTTTCCTTGGTGCCGCCCGGATTGGTGACGCTGACGTCGTTGATGAATTCGACGGCTTGCGATTTCAGGCCTTTGAAAGCTAGGCTTTCGTCTGTCTTCTGCGGGGCCATGGCAACTGGCGCAAACGGTTTCTGCACGGTGTCCTTCGTTCCATCGAGATGAGTCAGCAGGGTGTGCACAGTGCTGGTGGCGCGCTCAACACTGCCCAGGCAGCTCTCCAGATGCTCCCACGTCGGGCCCTTGGTTTTCGTCGATTCACGAGCGAGATGGACGTAGCCCGAAATCTCCTGCAGGAGGTTGTTCAAGTCATTGGCTGTCGATTTTATCCATCGATTATCTTCAGACATAAACAGAAAATCAAAAAAACCGGCTCACTGAGCCCGACCTTTATTGGGCATTATCGAAATCGTCGTTTTTGCAGGCCCACCACACGCAGCCGAGAAGAGTGAAAGCAACAATCGTAAAACTACCTAAAGTGAGCATTAAAAAATGGGTTAAGGGCGATGGACTGTGAGTTGTTTGAGCAGTTATCAGGTGAAAGGCTGATGGCTATTCTCAGCTATGGCAACCAAAATTGCGGAAATTATGCGGAGTTCCGAGAAATCCGCCCTAAGCCCGCCTTTTGGCCGCACGCACTACATCGGAGTTTGAGTCGGGGTCGAAAAATTTGCCGAAGTTTCGGAACTTCTCGTAGCGCGCCTGTAGGAGTTGCTCCCTCGGCACTGGGCTCAAGGCATCGAGCGAGGCCAGCAGCGAGGCTTTTAAAAGCTCCGCCGAAGCCTTCGGATCGTGATGTGCCCCGCCCTCGGGTTCGCGGACCACGCCATCGACAAGGCCGAGTTCGACCAAGTGAGTGGAGGAAAGTTTCAATGCCTCCGCTGCCTCCGGGGCGAAGCTACGGTGTTTCCACAAAATCGCCGCGCAACCCTCGGGGCTGATCACGGAATAATAGGCATTTTCCATGATCAAAACGTGATCGGCGACACCAATTCCGAGCGCGCCGCCCGAGCCGCCTTCGCCAATGACTACGGAAACAATCGGCACGTTCAGCAGCATCATTTCGCGAATATTTACCGCAATGGATTCCGCAATGTGACGCTCCTCCGCGCCGACGCCGGGATAAGCGCCGGGAGTGTCGATCAGGGAAACGATCGGGAGCTGAAATTTATCCGCCAGTCGCATCAGCCGCAACGCCTTGCGATAACCCTCGGGATTGGCGCTACCGAAGTTGCGATGGACGTTTTCCTTGGTGTTGCGACCTTTTTGATGGCCGATGACGACGCACCTATAATCACCAATCGTCGCCAACCCGCCGGGCATCGCTGGATCGTCGCCAAAAAGCCGGTCGCCGTGCAACTCGACAAAATCCGTGAAGCATTCCTCCAGATAATTCAGGTAAAAGGGACGCGCCGTGTGCCGGGCGATCTGCACGCGCTGCCAAGCGGTGAGATTGCTGTAAATCTCCGAGCGAAGCTGGACGATTTTTTTCTCCATGCTCTGCACCTCGGAATCAAGGTCGAAGCTGCTGGCCTTGGAATGTTTCTTCAGATCCTCGATCTTTTTTTCGAGTTCGACGATCGGCTTTTCAAAATCGAGGGGTTGGACTTTCATGCGTATCAGGGCAAAATCGTAACCGGTGTTCCACGATTAACGAGCGCAAAAATTTCCTCCAGATCGCCCGGACTCAACTGCGCCCCAGCGCCCGGCACCTCGACATCCGCCGGACTGCCGTCCTCGATCACCGACCAGAGGGTTAACCCGTTGCTGGACAACGTGATCCAGCGGCTGCTACCGACGTAATTCTTGTCTCCAAAGGCCACGCGTTTGCCGTCGTGCCAGGCGATTTTCTCGCTCACGACGATCCCTTCCGCCGACGGATTGGGCGGCAGGCTGGCGACGACGAGCGGGTAATCTTTGAAGAATACGCCGTTGTCCTTCAGCGTGATCAGTTTGTCCTTGGCCGAGATCTCCAGGCTGAAATTTCCGGTCGGAATGATGAAGCGATCTCCCGGATGAATCAGGAGCCGGTCGATGTTGTTGGCGCGAATGATGAGGTCGAACGACACCTTGTTTTTCGACGCGATGCGGGCCAGCGAATCACCGGGGACGACGGTGTATTCGGTCTTGTTCGGCCCCGGTGTGCGCGAGAAAAATTCTTCAATATTCAGATCGCCGAGCATCTTGCGGGCGTCGGAGATTTTATTGGAACTCGGATGGTCGGTGAGAAATTGCTGCAAGGCGGCGATGGCTTCCGTGCGCGGCTTACCCTTCAAACTCGCGGTCACGGCATCGAAATCGGCCGAAGATCGGTCCGGCGTCGGCGCGGCTTTCGCAGTGATCGCGGCCTTCGATTTCACGATTTTCTGCGGCTTCAGATAGAGGTTGTAGGCATACCAGGCGGCTCCGCCGAAAATGCCGGCGACGAGGATGAGCAAGACCAATACTTTGACGATAGTTTTCATCGGAGAATACAGAACACGTTGACTTAGAGGAGTTTGCGTCGGCGCAGATCCTTTACGTTGCCCTCCAGCGATTGCTGGATGAGGTCCATGGAAAATTTCAAAAGACACACTTCCCAGGCATCGTCCACGCCTTGGATGATCACGCTCACCTCGTCGTTCATGGCGATGCGGGCGTCGATGGTGTTGATCACGAGTTCCATCGTTTCGTGGGCGGTCGTCTCGGTGATGTCGCGTTTCACGATCTGCATTCCGTAGCGCAGAAACGGCCCCAAGTCGGGCTGGTGGCGAAGCATTTCGGCAAATTGACCGGCCTTTTCCCCGAATCCCTCCAGTAAAATCCGGGACATTTTTTCCGGGGTCAGCAACTGCGGACGCTCGGCTTCGATGCGGCCCTCGCGCACGCGGATTTCGTTGGCCCGATCCATCAATTCCGTAACGAGATAGAATCGAAAAGTGGTGGTTCCAAATGTCTGGATGGAACGCCGCGGCGGACGAATGACGACCGTATTTTCGATCGCATATTGAAAATCATCCGGGCTGAACATGGACGCCGAAGATGCCACGCCGCATCGGGACGGTCCAATCAAAGTTTCTCCGCCCCAGAGCGGTTTCACGGGTCGCCGTCCTCCAATTTGCGAGCGGCGAAGGCGGAGAATCCCCTTTCTGCGGCGCGAGCCCAAAAGAGGGCGAGCGGCTGCTCCGGCGAGGTGCGGATGAACTGGTGCGGACCAGGGGCGAGTTCCATCGCATTCGTAAAGGGCTGGCCGTCGAGCGTGCCGGCGACCGGGCCATTTTTTCCGACGATCACGTAGCGCTCGGGCACACCGACCTCGAAGGAATAGTGAGCGGAGGTGGAGTCGGATGCGGTGAGATCCTGACCCAAAACGGACGTGCCGCGTCCGATGCGGAGGTAATGTTTTTCCACAAACGCCTCGGCGCGATGGGGCAGGCGGTTGGTGCGGGTCACTGCCGTCCGAGTGGCGATGAGACGCTCGGGAATGTCGTCTGGCAGATCGCCCGCGATCAATTTCCGGCGCGTCTGCGTTTCGAGACAATAGTAATAAGGACGCCGCCGGAAGATCGCCTCGCCCTTCGCGTCCATCACGTAGTCGTCGGGCCCGGTGAGTTTGAGCACAATGGCGAGAAACCGCTCGTAGCGACCGGGGTTTGGCGTGTTGTCGATGGGATCGCGCAGCAACGGCACCAGTAAACCGGCGACGACAGTCAGCCCTGGCAATGGTTGCAGCCAGCGGGGAAACCGGTCGGTCACCCAGATCAAACCGGGAGCCAGGACCAGCATGAGCATCGGAGTCAACGGGAGGAAATCCTGATTCGTCAGCGGCGTCAGCAAAGACCAGAAACTGACCAGCAGCCCGCCGTAAATTGCGGTGCCCAAAACGAGAAATGCAGACCGGAAAGCGATGCCTTTTTTTTCGCGATGGAGAAACCATGCTACTAGGACGGCGGCGATCAGCAAGCCGGGGAAAACCAACATGGTCGGATCGAACTCCGGCACGCTGGCGGCGGACCGCGTGTTGTGATGAAACAGGCAGTAAACCATTTCCCGCAAGCCGCCGCGCCATTGTATATAGCCGGTGAGTGCCAGCGGAATGATCAGGCTCCCGGCGACGAGCAGGGCAAACTGGCCCGCGATTTTTTTCCACTCGATAGGACTGCGGGAGAGCTTTTGCAGCACGAGCCAGAAAGCGGCGGCAAGGGTGAAACTGACGATGAGGAGCGCCGTTTTAATGGAAGTCCCGAGCGTCGCGCCGAGGAGCAGGCCAGCCAGAAAGAGACGAGTTCCATTCTTATCTGCGGAGAGCAGAACGAGAAGCGTCAGCATCCAGAGCAACGCCCAGAGCACATCGGCCCGGAACTCCAGTGAGGTAAAGAAAAACGTCGCCTCGCAGGCCGTCAGCAACATCGCCCACCAACCTGTGCGCACGTCGTAAATCCTTCGACCCAAGGCATAAACGCACCACAAGGTCAGCGCGAAGAGCGGCAATTCCGCGATGCGCATCGCGACTAAAATATCCGCGCGCTCGCCGAGCAAGCTCAGTAACGGCGCATAAAAAATGTGGAAAAGCGGCGTGTGATTATCAAAAAAATCGCGGTAAGGCAGCAGTCCCCGCGTCCAGCCCCAGACGACGTGCAAATGCTGTGGCTCGTCCGAATCGATGCGAAACCGGCTGATCGCCCGCCAGCGCCACACCGCCAGAAAAACGAGCAGCGCGACTCCGAACCAAGTCTCCCAGCGGGCCAGATTCCTGACCCGGTTCATTTGGGTGCGATGCCCATGAAATACAGGACGGCGCGCAGATCCGAGTGTTGAATGCGGCATTTCACGGCGGCGTTTACTGCGGGTTTGGCGTGGTAGGCGATGCCGAGTCCGGCGGTTTGAAGCATGGGTAAATCGTTCGCGCCGTCGCCGATGGCGATGGTTTCCGCGAGAGAAATGCCCATTTGAGTTGCAGTCGATTCGAGGATGCGTTGCTTCTCCTCACGGCCCCCAACGGGCAGCACAGGCGCGCCGGTGAGCGTGTCGTTTTCAATGATCGGATCGTTGGAAAAATCCTCGCCCGCGCCCAATATCTCCCTAACTCGACTCGTGAAAAACTTGAAGCCACCCGAGACGATGATCGTGCGGATCTGGTGCGCGTTCAGCGCCTCGAACATCTCCTTCGCGCCCGCCATCCAGCGGATGTTTTCGTAGGCGCGATCCAGGATTCCCGCAGGCTGGCCCGCCAGCAGGGCGACGCGTTCCTGGAGCGAACCGGCGAAGTCGATCTCGCCATTCATCGCGCGCGCGGTGATCGCCTTGACTCGCTCGCCGACTCCGCAAAACGCCGCGATGTCGTCGAGAAATTCGTTTTCCACCAAGGTCGATTCCATGTCGGTGACGAGCAGTTTTTTCATCCGGGTCGCAGCATCCTGCACCGCGTAATCGACCTGTCGCGGCGCGGCCCAATTTGCCAGTTCCACATCGGAGATCGCCCCGGTAAATGTCACATCGACCGCGCAATCGAGCTGCTGGATTTCCTCCACCTGCACGCTGGTGCGCTCGAGAAGCGCCTCGACGCTGAGGCGCGTTTCAATCGGCAACCCATCGGTGTTCACAATCGTCAAAATCTGTTTCATCGAGCCGAGAACATAGGTTTGCAATCGCCCCGGTGAAAGTCTAAAGCCATAGCCATGAGTGATCGTTTCTCCCTAATTGAATCCGCCGTCGCCAACGCCCAGCTTCTCCCAGCCACGGCGGAAAATATCCAGCTTCTCCTCTCGCGCAGCACCGATCCGGTGGCCGCCGCGAGCATCGACGAATTGATCGCGACGGGGAATTGGACGGAACTGAACGACCGCTTTTTTCGCACGCTGGCCTTTGGCACCGGCGGCCTGCGCGGACGCACCATCGGCAAGACGGTGACCGCCGCCGAGCACGGGACTTTGAACGCACTCGGGCGGCCGCAGTTTCCCTGCATCGGGACGAATGCGATGAATTTTTATAACATCAGCCGCGCCACGCAGGGTCTGGTCGCGTATCTGAAAAACGTGGTGCCCGCCGGCAGCAAACCGAGCATCGCCATCGCGCACGACACGCGCCATTTCTCCCGCGACTTCGCCGAGTATGTGGCGAAGGTGGCCACGGAACTCGGCTGCGATATTTATCTCTGCGCCGCGCCGCGCTCGACGCCGGAATTGAGCTTCGCCGTGCGCCATGTGGGAGCAACGGCGGGAATCGTGCTGACGGCGAGCCACAACCCGCCGCACGACAACGGGTTTAAGGTGTATTTCAGCGACGGCGCGCAGGTGGTGGAGCCGCACGCGACGGGGATTATCAAGCAGGTGAACGCAGTGGAAAGCGACATTTACACGCCCGTGGCCGATCCCGGCACGCTTCATGTGTTGGCCGATGAACTCGACGCCGCCTATATGACGCGGCTGGAGTCGCTCCTGCTCGACCCGGCGATGGTGAAGGCGTCGGATTTGAAGGTGGTCTTTACGCCGATCCACGGCACGGGTGGCGAGATCATTGTGCCGATGCTGAAGCGACTCGGGTTTAGCTATTCCACGGTCGTGGAGCAGGATGTGCGGGACGGACGTTTCCCGACGGTGAAAAGTCCGAATCCCGAAAATGCCGACGCGCTGGCGATGGGCGTGGCGCTTGCGGAAAAAACGGAGGCGGATGTGGTGATCGCCACCGATCCCGACTGCGACCGCATGGGAGTCGCGTATCGTTCATCGAATGGCGCGATGGAATTGCTCACGGGGAATCAGATCGGCTCGCTGATGGCGTGGTATCGCGCGACGACGTTGTTCGCTCAGGGCATACTAACCTCGGCCAACAAAAAGAACGCGGTCATCATCAAGACCTACGTCACAACCGACCTGCAAAAAGCCATTGCCGAAAAGCTCGGCATCCGCTGCGTCGAGACGCTCACCGGTTTTAAATACATCGGCGAAAAACTCGGCAAATACGAAAACCAGATTCCGATGGAACTCCGGTCTAACTATCGCCAGCTATCCGATGCCGAGACGCGCAAACTGCGTCTGGAGCATTCCAGTTTCTATGTCTTCGGCGGCGAGGAAAGCTACGGTTACAGCGGGGCGGATTTTGCCCGCGACAAGGACGGTAATGGAGCGACGGTGATGTTTGCCGAGGTGGCGGCCTACGCCAAGACGAACGGCCTGACGCTCGACCAGTTGCTCGATCACATTTACGCGGAGTTCGGTTACTATCTGGAGAATGCGAAATCGCTCACTTTCGAGGGCGCGGAAGGCGCGGCGCAGATCGCGAAACTGGTCGCCAGCTACGCCAGCCATCCGCCGACGGTTCTCGCCGACAGCCCGGTGGCGAAGACGACGAATTTC
Source organism: Chthoniobacterales bacterium (assembly GCA_039930045.1). Taxonomy (NCBI): domain Bacteria; kingdom Pseudomonadati; phylum Verrucomicrobiota; class Spartobacteria; order Chthoniobacterales; species Chthoniobacterales bacterium. Next base: position 107,586 of record JBDSQB010000009.1, read on the forward strand.
GCCGTGGAAGATCTCACCGACATCGAGGGCGACGCCATTCCCAAGGAAAAAATGCTCATGATCGAGCTAACCGATGGCCGTCGCATCGCGGTTCGCCCCTCGGGTACGGAACCGAAGATCAAGTTCTATCTCTTCGCCAAAGTGAGCCCGCCCGCAGATCGTCCGTTCACTCCCGAGGAACTGGCCGCGCTCAAGGAATCAACCGTCCATTCGCTGGCTCATCTCTGGTCTAACATCGAGACCGACGTGGCAATCCGGCTGCTCTAACTTCCCTGGCACGCCGCTTGCAGTCGAATAGGGCGTGCGCATTATTTTTCTGATCCTGCTCGTGAGTCTGGCCGCCTTCTGGTGGTGCCAGCGACCGATTGCACGCGCAGATGGCGTGCTCATTCGCGGAGAGCCGACTCAGGTTCTACTCTCCGGCGAAAACACGGCAACGACTCGCGACGGATTCACCATTCGCCCACTGGCGGGTTACATCATCGAAGCCCGCGTCCTGCATACGAAACATTACCTCTCCGACACCGTCCACAACCTCGCTCCCTACGACGTCGGCCTGGGTTGGGGACCCATGTCCGACACTGGCATTCTGAAAAAGCTGACACTCTCCCAGAGCAACCGTTTCCTCTTCTGGGAATGGCAAAATCAAAGTCCGCTGCCGCAGCACGAACTGGAAACCCATGCGTCCAACAATCACCTCATCGCGGCCAATGCTAACATCGCCCGCCAAATAGCCTGGCTGCGCGAAGGCGAACTCATTCGCCTCGAAGGCAGCCTGATAGAGGCCACCGCGCGGGACGGTCACAAATGGACGAGTTCGCTCAGTCGCGACGACACCGGCAATGGGGCTTGCGAGATTATGTGGGTCTCGAAGCTAACCAAACTCTAGCCTTCGAAATTGGTATGGGGAGTTGGAGTGCTATCAGGCCGCGCCAGAACCTCATAGGCTTTGGCGGCTCCATAGACGAGCGCCGCTGGTTTGACTGCGAAGAGAACGACACGGATCGCACTCCGAACAATCGCGCCAATCGGCAAAATCCGCAGCACGTAACCCGCAGCCGCCGCATACGCGACCGCCTTGAGAGGTTCCTCGCGGACATAGCTTTCTCCATCGCGCAAACGAGCCAAGGCGGCCTCGCGGACGTCGCTCCATTTTTGGCAGACGCACTCCTCGATGGTGGGAACGGAATTGGTGTCCGGCATAACCTAGGAAAAGTTGAAGCGTTTCTTGGCTTTTTTCAGCACATCACCGATCGCAGAACTCACTTCGCTATAGCCGTCTTCGGCGGTCGAACTCACTCTGGATTTTAGCGAGCCGAGCAGATCCTTGAGTTCGTCGATGTGACCGTCGATCCGGCTGGTGGCGGCTTCTTTTTCACGCGGAACCAACAGGCCCAGCACGAAACCGAGGGCCAATGCTCCCGCGATGATCGGGACTGGATTCGATGCAGCGTAGCTTTTGCCTTGCTCAACGACTTTCTGGACGCGCTCGGCGCCTTGCTTGAGGGCTTCCCGGCCTTGATCGGCTATTTGAGAGGCACCCGACTGGTTTTCTTCTTGAGATTCGTTCATAACTCAAAATCGTAATCTGCACGTCCTTCGGCTGCAACTATTTTGGTCGCAACAATCATCTCGCCAGCGGCAGCCCGGCGAGCTAGTTTCCCCGCTGCCAAGGGGATTTTTACCATGCTGCGCGTCTGCCTCATTTCGATCTTACTCGCCTTTTTTTGGGGCGCATGGATCGTCCCCGCGTCAGCGTCGGATTTCACCTGGACGGCGGGTGCGGACACGCTGACGCCGCTGTTGAACAATCAGGACGCCGACGCCGGTGTGGTGCAAAGCGGCCCGAATCTCGATATCCAGACCGCGCTCGAGGAAACATGGCAACGCTGGCGCGGGCCAGACCTCGATCATTTGGCGGCGCTCCCCAATGCGAAGCTCGACGCATCGTTCCCTCACTTGAATGGCGACATCTATTGGACCAACGGCATCTGGCAGGACCCGGCGGGCAAGCGTTACGCGGTCATCCATGTCGAATATGACTACCTAACGCCAAAGAAAAGTTTCTACTGGAAACGCCGCATCGGCCTCGCCACCTCCACGGATCAAGGCGCGAACTGGCACTACGAAGGCAACATCATTACCACGAATCCGGCGCGTCCCGGAGCACCACCACCGGCGAGCGATTTCCAGGATTTCGGCTGCGGCGACACCTATCTCTTCGTCGATCGGCGCAACAATTACTTCTACGTCTATTACATGACCGCCTGGGTTTACCAACCCACCGGTTGGCGCACGCGGCAGATCATGAGCGTGGCGCGCTGCCCGATTTCCGCGAAGATGGCTCCGGGCCAATGGACAAAATGGAGCGGCGGCACCTGGACGCAACTCGGTCTCGGCGGTGCGGAAGACGCTGTTTTCGAGGGTAAATATCCAACACCTAGTGACAGCGGCACCGACTCCGCCGTGGTCCACTTTAATACGTATCTAAACGCCTTCGTCGCTATTGGCCATGACTCCGATGGCGCAGCTTGGATCAGGACCGCATCCAGCCTAACCTCTCAAAACTGGCAGCCCGCCGACTACACTTTTCCGCAGCGGCTTTATTGGTATAACTGGCCCATCGATCCGGTGACGCACGACCGCTATGAAATCGGGCAAACATTCCGGCTCTATTCCGCTCAGGCGAATGTTAGCAATGTGGGCACGAAATATTTCAACCTAACATTCTCGAAAAACAACAACGTCGCTCCCACCGCACATCTCATTCAACCCGAGGAAGGCGCCAAAACTTTCACACCCGGCCCGGTTACCATTATCGCCACGGCGGGCGACAGCGATGGCAATGTTAGTAAAGTCGAGTTCTTCGCCAACCAGCAAAAAATCGGCGAAGTCACCAGCGCTCCCTATGTCTTTATTTGGAAAGCCGTTCCCGTGGGCGACTACCGGCTCTCCGTCCGCGCGACCGACAACACTGGCGCTGCCACCGAATCGGCTGGCTCCGATATCTCTGTCACTGCGCTCACGTTCAACCTCTGGAAACAGAATCACGGCCTTCTAACATCCGCGTCTCCAACAGCTCCCGGCCCCAGCGGACGCCCCATTCTCTTGGACTACGCCCTCAATCTCGACTACGAGTCGTTGCCCGCGCCAAAGGTGGACACGAATCAGCTTTCCCTCACTTACACCAAGGCGCGACCCGATGTTAGCTACAGCGTCGAACGCTCGATCGATCTCACTAACTGGACCACCCAGGGAGTCGATCAAGGTGGTGGCGCCAGCACAACCGCTCCGGTTTTGGTCACCGCCAGCACGCCGCTGACCGGGTCGAAAACATTCCTACACGTGCGCCTGAGTTATCCCTAACCCAGCTCCGACTTACATCGCAATCGCCGCCAGAATCGCCTCGCCGCTGGCGGGTGACGCCAGATTTCCGCTGCCCCCCAGCGCCACCACCGCATCGCGAATCGCCTCGCGCACTGCTATGGCCAACATTAGCGGCGGCTCGCCCACCGCCTTGCTCCCGTGAATCGCCCGCGCATGGCTCGCATTGGTTAGGAGAGTGATATTGAACTCCGACGGAGCGTCGCTAAACGCCGGAATCTCGTAGGTGCTGGCGCTCGTTGTTAGCAGACGTCCAGTCGCCTTGTCCCATTTGAGTTGCTCACGAGTCAGCCATCCCATTCCCTGCACAAAACCGCCCTCGATCTGCCCGCGATCAATTCCAGAATTCAGCGAATTTCCGACATCATGGAGAATGTCCACGCGCCTAACCTTGCTCATGCCGCTGTAGCCATCCACCTCAACCTCGGCGACCGCCGCGCTGCACGAGTAGTAATTAAATGGACGGCCCTTACCCTCGGCGCGATTCCAGTGAATGTCGGGAGTCGCATAGAACCCGCTGGCCATCAGGCTCAATCTCCGCGCATGAGCCGCGAGTGCGAGTTGCGCAAAAGAAATTTCCTTTCCGCCACCGCTGATTTTACCATCGGCCCAGGTTAGGTCTTCGCTTCCTAACATCTCACTGGCCAGCGGACTCAGGCGCGTGCGCAGGATCGTGCAGGCATTGGCGACGGCGGCTCCATTGAGATCGGCCCCGCTCGAGGCCGCCGTGGCGGATGTGTTAGGAATCTTGTCGGTGGTCGTCGTCATCATCCGCACCTGATCGGCCCGCAAGCCCAACTCGCGCATGGCGATTCCCTGGATTTTCGTGTAAAGCCCCTGCCCCATTTCGGTTCCGGCGTGGTTCACCTGTATCGTCCCATCGACGTAGATCAACACCAGCGCACCGGCCTGGTTGTAGTAGGTGAGCGTAAAGGAAATGCCAAACTTCACCGGAGTGATCGCCAGCCCGCGTTTGATCCGGGAATTGTTAGCATTCCACGCGGCGATCTCGCTTTTTCTACTTTGGAAACGCGACGTTTCGATCAACTCATGCCAAATTTGCTCCACCCGATTGTCCTCGATCTCCTGTCCGTAGTGAGTCGTGTTTGTCTCGCCTGTTCCGTGATAAAGATTCCGCTCGCGAACGACTTCGGGAGCCAGGCCAGTCGCGCGTGCGATGCGGTCCATGATCTCCTCGATAACTAACATTCCCTGCGGACCGCCGAATCCGCGAAACGCGGTCTGCGAGGTGATGTTAGTTTTCGCCACCTGGCCCGTGACTTCGATGTTAGGAATGTAGTAGCCGTTGTCGATATGAAACATCGCACGGTCCGTCACGGGCATCGACAAATCGAGCGACCAGCCGCCATTCGAGAAGAGCGCGCATTGCAGGGCGTTGAACTGGCCATTCGACTCAAACCCGACTGAAAATTTCGCTAGAAACGGATGGCGTTTCCCTGTCAGTCGCATGTCCAGATCGCGATCCAACTGGACTTTCACCGGACGCCCCGTTTTCAACGACGCGAGCGCCACCAGCGCGGCCCAGGCGTTGCCCTGCGTCTCCTTGCCGCCGAAGCCGCCGCCCATGCGGGGGACTTGCACCGTGATGCGGTTTCTCGGGATGTCGAGGACATGCGAAACGGTGGCCTGAATCTCGCTCGGATGCTGCGACGAGGACGATATGAGGACGTTTCCCTCGGCATCGGCATCGGCCCAGGCGGCGTGCGTTTCGAGGTAGAAATGTTCCTGTCCGCCGAGTTCAAACTCACCGTCGATGCGATGCGCGCTGGAGGCCAGGGCGGAGTTCCAGTCGCCTCTGCGCATGAAGTTAGGTTCGGTGTGAAAGCTGCCGGCGGCAATCGCCTCGGGAATGGTTAGGAGATGCGGCAGAACCTCGTATTCCACTCGCACTTTTCCAGCAGCGACGCGACAGGCTTCGATGCTTTCGCCGACCACGAGCGCGATCAGTTGTCCGTGGAAGAAAACGTCTTTGTCGGCGAGTAGAATTTCGTCGTGAATGGACGGGCCGACATCGTTCAGACCGGGAACGTCCTCGGCGACTAACACTCGAATCACACCGGGCATCTCCGCCGCCTCCTGAATGTTGCGCCTAACAATTCTCGCTCGCGCATGGGGAGCCATCACCGGCCAGACTTCTAACATCTGCCGCTTCGACGCGGTATCATCGACATATAACGCACTGCCGCAGACGTGGCCGATGGCGCTTTCATGAGAAAGCCGGCGCGAGTCGGACAAGGCCGGCGTGGGAATCGCATCGGCGAAAGTTGGCGCGTAATCCTGCGACTCGCTTTCGTCGCCGGTGACAAATTTGTGCCAGAGTCCGAGGATGAGTGCATTGCGGTAGGCGGCGCTGCCGCGCACGTCGTCGATGGGAGAAAACTCGGTTTCGAGAACCTTCATGACGTCCAGACTATCAAGCGGCTGGCCCATGAGAGCGGCCTCGGTTTTTCGGGCTCGCGCTGGTGTGGCTGCGACTCCGCCAAAGGCAATCCGCGCTTCCTGAACGAGTTGAGTCGGACCTAACTTGATTGAAAATGCCGCCGACACGATGCTGATATCCATCTCGCGTCGCTTGGAAACTTTATACGATTCCGAGCGCCAGCCAGTCTTCTTTGGGATGACGACTGCTAACATTACTTCGTCTTCACGAATCACTGTCTTGCGATAAGCTAGAAAGAACTCAGAAATCGGAACACCGCGCTCGCCATTCGCAGATGTTAGGATCACCGAGGCATCGAGCGAGAGTAGCGCCGGCGCGGTGTCACCGATAGGTGAGGCGGTGACGAGATTGCCGCCGAGCGTGGCCCGGTTGCGAATCTGTCGCGAGGCGAAGACCCAGAGCATTTTGTCGAGCGAGGGGAAGGCTCCGGCGAGGGCTTCCTCGACTTGGGTGAGAGTTGCACCAGCGCCTATTTTCCATTCGGTGGCGGTTTCCGTGATGACCTTCAACTCTGCGACGGCATCTAGCGAAATGAGTGTGTCGAAGCGGGAGAATCGTTTGTTGATCTCCACTCCAATTTCCGTGGCACCGGCGACGAGGCGAGCTTGCGGATGCGAGGCTTTGAGAGTTAGTAGTTCTTTTAGTGAACCGGGCCGAAGAAACCTCTCGTTTCCACTCTCGTACTCCGGTGCGGATAGCATTTCCTGAATCGATTCTAACTCGTCTGTAAACCGGTCGGTTGGGGCCGTTCCTAACATCGTTTCCACAGCAGCGTCGCGAATGGGGCGGTAGCCGGTGCAGCGGCAAAGATTGCCGTTAAGCTGATCGGCGATCTGCCATTTTTCCCGCAGGTCTTTTCGGTAGTAACCCTCGAACATCGACATGATGAAACCCGGCGTGCAGTAGCCGCATTGCGAGCCGTAATTTTTCACCATGCTCGCCTGAACAGGATGCAACTCGCCTTGGTTGGAAAGGCCTTCCACCGTGATGATTTCCCGGCCTTCCATCGCGGGCAAGAGAGCAATGCAACTGTTGATCGAGCGATAAACGCGCCGGCCTTGGGAGTCGCGGTCGATCATCGCCACGGAGCACGCGCCGCAATCGCCTTCCGCGCAGCCGATCTTCGTTCCGGTGCGTCCGCTGGCGCGCAGCCAGCCAGCCAGCGTGGTGTTAGTCGAGACGTCCTCGACGCGCACCGGCTCGCCATTGAGTTGGAATTGAATGGCGCGGCTCATGTTAGTTATTTGCGACGGGCTTCGAGAATTTTGAAGAACGAGCGCGAGCGAATTTCCTCGATGGTGAGCCCGGTGGCGAGCGCCTCCTCCTCGGTGATCGCTCCACAGGCAATGCCTCGCAGGAAGAAATTGAGCAGGCCCTGACCGGTGGCTGCATCGTCGAAAACGTCGCCAAACAAGGATGCCAACGCGGCTTTTTGCACGAAGGCTTGGAGGCGGCCGGAGGCAGCTTCGAGACCCTCAAGGAAGAAGGCGTAAACGGCGGCGTAACGCACGACAAATTGAGCCGGATGCAGGTCCCAGCCTTGATAGATTCCGTTGCGCAGCGAGTGGAGATTGTCGCGGTAGGCCATGCGCCAGGCCCCGTGAACGGCGGCGTTGTTTTCCGCGATTTGAATGGAAGTCAGCTCACCACCTTGCGCACGATTCGGGCCGACGGGTAGGATGTTAGTTGCACCGTCCGAAAGATGAATGCCGGTGCCGGCGAGCGCGACGATCATGTGCGAGCGGGCGAAGTCGCAGGCGGGATGTCCCATCGCCTGATACGCCGCCGTAATGCCGCTCGACGCGGTGTAATCGTAAACGCCGAAGTGCACGCTGCCGCAACGGCCTTCCGCAGCTTCGATAAAGCTCAGCAGCGGGCAAACGCCGTGGCGGTCGATGATGGATTGCGGTGTCTCGATCATGAGTTCGAGGCGAAGCGCGCCTTTGGTTAGACCGAGTTTTTTTTCCAGCAAATCGCAAAGTTTCGCGGCAGCGGTGACTTGCGCCGCGACCTGCACCTTGGGCAGTGTGATGACGAAGTTAGGAGGCAGCGCGCCGCCGGTTTTTTTGACGAGCGTGGAGATGAAAATATCGAACGTGCGCAGGCTGCGGGCGCGCAGGTCTTCGTTGAAAGGCTTGATGCGAATCCCGATGAATGGCGGCAGCGTTCCATTGGTTAGACCGAGCGCGACTTGCTCAGCGCTGCTGGCGGCGTGGCCGTCCTCCTCGGAGTCCACGCGGTTGCCGTAGCCGTCCTCGAAGTCGAGGCGGAAATCTTCCACGGGTTCGCGGCGCAGTTTCTCGGTAATGCGGTCGTAGAGTTTCGTAGCAAAAGCCGCTTCCCAGTTTTCCCCTAACACGGCGGCGAGCGAGGCCGCGTCGGGCGCGTATTCCTGAAGTGATCGCAATGCGACTCCGCCCAGTCGTTGGGGCGAATCGGCCTTGAACAAATGCGCGCCGCCATAGACGCTATGCACGGCCTGCCGACGCGCCGATTCGCCGGGATAGGTCTGCATGAAAGCGCGGTTGGCCGCAGCCAGTCCGGCGGTGATTTCGGAGGTTTCGTCTGGGGTGAGCGTGGTCATAGTGGGATGCGGTTGACGTCTTTGTAGTAGATGTAGCGGGCCGGGCCGGGGCCTGCGGCGATGAACCATTGCGGACAATACGGCGCGATCCAAATGGCGTCGCCCGCGCTCACCGGATGCCAATCGTCGCCGAGCCGGTAAACGCCGCCGCCGGTGAGAAAAAGCATCCCGTGTTCCATGACGTGCGTCTCGACGAATGGCAGGGTGGCCCCCGGCTCGTAGGTGAAAATATTCACCGCCATGTCGGCTCCGAGCGTGTCGGGAATAAGCGTTTTCAGGCGCGCCTGCGGGTCGCCGAGAAACGGCACCTCGACGATATTCTCCTCGTGCCCGGCAAAGAATTCCGGTGGCTCGAATCCAGCCAGAGGCTCATGGCGTTTCCGAAAAATGAGGAGGCGTGAATTTTTGGCAGCGCCCTTGATTTGATAGCTAGTGCCCGGTGGCAGAAAAGCGAATCCGCCTTGGGCGATTTTCTCATTTTGCGCGACGATACCGCCGCTAACGACGTAGAGAAACAACTGGTAGCCGAAGGTTTCCCCTGCCCCGCTGGCACCTTTCGGCAGATCGACTAACCATTGACTAACCCCGGCACCCATCGCGGCGGAGATTTGAATGTAACTCGTCCCCCCGGCCCAGCCGGGAAGCGCGCTGGGTACGTAACCATCGGGGCTGATGAGCGCATAGTTAGGTCGAATGACGGTGCGGGTCAGGGCAGTTTGCATGGGAGAATGAAACGACAGCCGGGCGGTAGCGTCCAGCGGAACCTTTGCATAAACTGGGCAGCCGCCTGTTGCAATTCCCGGTTGCGAATCAGTTCACTATGGTGCGATTCGCATTTTCCTCGCGAGGCAACAGGCTGGCAAACGCCTCGGCGTCTCGACCTAATGACAGGTTACTTAGCCGCTTAAGCTCCTTTTCCGCCACGAATAAAGTGGAGGACAAAGACGACCAAGGCAACGACTAACAAGATATGAATCAGGCCGCCTGCGATATGCGCAAACAAACCTGCAATCCAGAATAACAACAGTAGAATGGCGATGATGAGTAGCATACTTGAGAATCGTTCAGCACCAGAAGTCCGGATGTATTCTGCAAGCTAAGTGGCTTGTGAGCCGCAACGAAAAGGGCAGCCAGAGAAATCCGGCTGCCCTTTTCGATAGAAATGAAACTCGACTTACGGAGTAGTCGTAGTGGACTTTGTTTCGCTACTGCTGGAACCGCCGGGACTAACCGTGGTGGTGCTTTCCGTTTTCTTCTCAGACGAAGCCGGATTGACGATGGTGGTATTGTTTTCCGTCTTCTTTTCCGCGCCGGGAACGATGACCGTAGTGTCTTTGCCAGAGTCTCCGGCAGGAACAACGGTGGTTTTTTCACAGGCGGTGAAGAGTGATGCGAGTGCGAGGGTATAGAGTAGTTTTTTCATGTGTTCAGTTAGGATTCTGACAATCGTCAGGTCCAGATACTACGAAAACACTGAATGAACTGGCCGTAAGTAACTTCGCGATTTCCTGATCCGTTCATCAGGGCACAAAAAAAACCGGCCTTTGTAGGACGGGTTCTTTGTTAGTTGAAACTGCCGCGCGTGTTAGTAGCGGTAGTGATTCGGCTTGTAAGGTCCTTCGATTGGAACGTCGAGGTAAGCGGCTTGTTTCTCGGAGAGAACCGTGAGCTTGGCTCCGATCTTGCCCAAGTGCAGGCGGGCTACTTCTTCGTCGAGTTTCTTCGGCAAAACGAAGACCGCAGGCTTGTAGAGATCGCGATTTTTCCAGAGGTCGAGAATCGCAAGCGTCTGGTTGCTGAACGACGCGGACATGACGAACGATGGATGGCCTGTGGCGCAACCGAGATTGACCAGTCGGCCTTCGGCGAGCAGGAAGACACTGTTGCCCGTCGGGAAGGTGTATTTATCGACCTGAGGCTTGATGTTCACATGCTGGATGCCGGGGAAATTTACCAGCTTGTCCACTTGAATTTCATTGTCGAAGTGGCCGATGTTAGCAATCACCGCCTGATCCTTCATCTTCGCGATATGTTCGATGGTTAGCACGTCCACGTTTCCGGTGGTGGTGACGTAGATGTCGCCGCGACCGAGAGTGGATTCGACGGTGTTAACCTCGTAGCCTTCCATGGCGGCTTGGAGCGCGTTAATAGGATCGACTTCGGTAACAATCACTCGAGCACCCTGGCCACGGAGCGATTGAGAACAGCCTTTGCCGACATCGCCGTAGCCGATGACGACTGCGACTTTGCCGGAAATCATGACGTCAAGAGCGCGGTTCAATCCGTCCACCAGCGAGTGGCGGCAACCGTAGAGATTGTCGAACTTCGACTTGGTCACGGAGTCATTCACGTTAAATGCAGGAATCAGAAGCTGGCCTTTTTCCTGAAGCTTGTAGAGACGATGCACGCCAGTTGTGGTTTCCTCGGAAACGCCTTTCCAATCCTTCACAATTTCGTGGAAAATATAGGGATTCTCGGCGTGGATCTTCTTCAACAAGTTCTTGATGACAGTCTCCTCGTGCGAACCAGACTCGCTGTTCACCCAGTCGCTGCCTTCCTCCAACTCATAGCCTTTGTGAAGGAAAAGCGTCACGTCGCCGCCGTCGTCGATGACTAACTCTGGTCCTTTGCCGTCGTTGTTAACAATCGCCTTCCAGGTGCAGTCCCAGTATTCTTCGAGGCTCTCACCTTTCCAGGCAAAAACAGGGACTCCAGTCGCCGCGATGGCTGCCGCCGCGTGGTCCTGAGTGGAGAAAATATTGCAGGAAGCCCAGCGCACATCGGCACCTAACTCGACCATCGTCTCAATGAGAACGGCTGTCTGAATAGTCATGTGCAGCGAGCCGGTGACGCGCACGCCAGCGAGTGGTTTGGCAGCGGCGTATTGCTTGCGAATGGAGATGAGTCCGGGCATTTCCTCCTCGGCGATTTGGATTTCTTTGCGACCCCAGTCGGCCAGGGTGATATCGGCGACCTTGTAGTCGTTTGCGATGCGAGTGCTTAGTGTTGTGCTCATGTTAGTATGTTGGATTTATTGAATGTAGTTTTTCAGAGCTTCGGCCTTGTCGGTTTTCTCCCAAGTAAGGGAATCCAAGTCATCGACTTTACCGAAGTGACCGTAGTTAGTCGTCTTGCCGTAGATTGGGCGAAGAAGGTTTAATTGCTCTACGATGGCCGCGGGTTTGAAGTTGAATATTTCTTTCACCGCAGCTTCGATTTTTTCTTCGTCCACTAGGGTCGTTCCGAAAGTGTTAATATGGATGCTCACGGGATCGGGATAACCGATGGCGTAGGCAAACTGCACTTCGCAACGCGTAGCCAGACCGGACGCGACTACGTTCTTTGCCACGTAACGTCCCATGTAGGCCGCACTGCGATCCACCTTGCTTGGATCTTTTCCAGAGAATGCGCCGCCGCCGTGACGCCCCATGCCGCCGTAAGTATCCACTATGATTTTGCGACCAGTTAGACCGGTGTCGCCTTGCGGTCCGCCGATCACGAAATTTCCCGTCGGGTTAATGAGGAATGTCGCGCCTCCTAACATCTCCGTCGGGAGCACTTTTCTAACAATCTCCTCGATGCAAAAATCTTCGATCAACTTGTGCGGAATCCCCGCCGCGTGCTGCGTTGAAATCACCACATTGGAAATGCCGACCGGCTTGCCATCCTCATAGATCACCGACACCTGGCTCTTCGCGTCGGGACGCAGCCAATTCGCCTCGCCACTCTTGCGAATGCGAGTCAACTCACGCCCGAGCCGGTGCGCGAACATGATCGGAGCCGGCATCAATTCCGGCGTCTCGTCGCAGGCATAACCAAACATCAATCCCTGGTCGCCCGCGCCCTGCTCGGCTGTCGCTTTTCCCTCGGCCGCCGCCGCGTCCACGCCTTGCGCGATGTCGCTCGATTGCTCGGTGAGAATGTTAGTAATGAAGACCTTGTCCGCATGGAAAATGTCGTCGTCGTTGACATAGCCGATGCCGCGAATCGCCTCGCGCACAATACGATTGAAGTCGATCCAGCCGTTGGTCGTAATCTCGCCGCCGACGATCACCATGTTCGACTTCGCGTAGGTTTCGCAGGCCACGCGGCTGTATTTGTCCTGGGTCAGGCACGCATCGAGCACCGCATCGGAAATGGTGTCGCAAACTTTGTCAGGATGACCTTCACCGACGGACTCAGAGGAAAAAATATAATGACGTGACATGGGAGTTGGATTGTTATGGAAACGAAGCGCTGAATGGCGAACATCAACGAATCATGATAGGATGATATATCTCCGCTCCAGCTTATGGCGTCAACCCTAAAAATTCTCCGCGTCCTCGTCGATCCGACCCGGCTCCGGCTCCTGCGGCTGCTCGGTCAGACTGAATTGACCGTGGCCGAAATGCAGGAAATTCTCGCCATGGGCCAGTCGCGCATCTCGACTCATCTCGCGCAACTCCGCCAGGCGGGACTCGTCGCCGACCGTCGCGCGGGCAAAAATATCTACTACGGACTCGCCCCCAACTCGGCTCAGAAACCGTGGTTTCGCCTCATGGAAGACAGCGCCGCCGAGCTGACCGAGACCGACCGCGACGACCGTGCCCTCGGGCTCGTTCTCAAGAAACGACAGGACACCGCCCGCGAGTATTTCGATAAACTGGCAGGGAAATTTGGCCGCAGTTATTGTCCAGGCCGGTCGTGGCAGGGTCTCTCGCACCTGCTGCTCACGCTCGTTCCGCGGGTCGTCGTCGCCGATCTGGGAGCGGGCGAAGGCACCCTTTCCCAGCTCCTCGCCCGCAGCGCGGAGAAGGTCATCGCCATCGATAATTCCGAAAAAATGGTCGAGTTCGGCTCCAATGTTGCGCGCGAAAACGGCTTCACCAACCTCGAATACCGCCTCGGCGACATCGAGGCCCCGCCCATCGAATCCAACTCCATCGACCTTGCGATCCTGAGCCAGGCGCTGCATCACGCCAGTTCGCCGATCCTGGCTTTGCAGGCGGCGCACAAAATCCTCAAGCCCGGCGGAAAAATCCTCATCCTCGACCTGCTGGCGCACAACTTCGAGCAAGCCCGCGAACTCTACGCCGACCTCTGGCTCGGCTTCGGCGAGGCCGAACTCCTCGAAATGCTCGAGCAAGTCGGCTTCAAAAACGCCGGAGTTACAGTCGTATCGAAGGAACCCGAGGCCCCCTATTTCCAAACACTCCTCGCCAGTGCGGTGAAAGCCTAGACCGTCACCTCCAGCGGGCCGACGGAGCGAAACGTGGCGAGCGGTTTCCAGGTGACGGTCTCGCTTGCGAGCCGCGCATGGGGGAATCGTCGGAAGAAAGCGCTCAGACTCGTCGCGGCGATTTCGCGTCCGAAGTCGGCTCCGGGACAGGTGTGCGGGCCGAATCCGAACGCCGCCGTGCGCGTGCGCCGCTGAGTGGGATCGAAGTCGTCCGGGTTTTCAAATGCCTCGGGATCGCGATTGGCTGCGCCGAGCAGAAACGAAACCCCTTCGCCGGGCTGGATCGGCACGCCGCGTATCTCCAGCGGCACACTGGCGTGCCAGGTGGTGAGTTGCACCGGTGTCTCGAAACGCAGGATTTCCTCGAGCACGGGCGGAGCAAAATCGGGCTCGGCGATGAGGCGTTGCACCACGGCGGGATGCCGCAGTAGGGTGAGAATCCCATTGGCCATGAGCGCGCTGGTGGTGTCCTGTCCGGCCTGAATGAAGAGGATGGCGGTGGCGGCGAGTTGGGGCGCGCTCTGGATAATTCCGCGGGTTTGCATCGACAGCAGCCGCTCCAGAAACGGGGCGGGTTTCGTGCGAGCACCGGCTTCTCCGGCGGCCTCGGTGATCCAGTTTTCGAGGGTTTCCATCGCGGCGCTGGCCTGCTCGAGGCGTTGCTGATCGAAGTGATTGCCAAACCCGAGGCTGACGCTTTGCAGATGCGCGCCAAACTCCTGCCAGCCGTGGTTGTCCAGGCCGAGCATGGCGAGGTTGAGTTGCAGCGCCACGCGCCGGGCGAAATCTTCCGCGGCGTCGAAAGTTTTCCGCGCCGCCAGATCGTCCAGCGTCTGCCGCAGAATCGTTTCCAGAATGGCACTGTGACCCGGCTCATCCAGCACGCGATTGACCAGACGCCGCGCGGGCGCGTGATGCGGCGGGTCGCGAAAAAGGGGCCATTCGCGTGTGACTCGCGCGTAAGCTTGCAGGGCGGGAGGCACGTTTTCCAGAGGCTGATTCCAGAGAGAACTGCGGTGAACCGAGCGTTTCAACACGGGGTTTTTCAAGCCGGCCTCGACGTCGCTCCAGCGGGTGACGAGATAACGCGGCACGCCGTCCGCCTGCGGAGGTTCGACGCGATGGACGGGGGAATTTTCCCGATACCAGCGATAAACCGGGTAGGGATCGGCGCAGACCTCCGGATGCGTGAGGTCGAGCGGCAGCGGGAAAGTCATGGAGGTTAGTCGGCGGCTCCTGAAAGCAGTCGGCGGAGTTTCTGAAAAAAGGTGAGAGGTGGCTTTGGTGGAGCGGGTGCGGGACGATTCTTTAGAGCTTTATACTTCTCGAAAAGCTCCGAGTGCCGGGCCAGCAAATCGGCGTGCTTGCTGCGGAGCGCCTCCATTTTTTCCTTTCTCTCACCTTGACGGGCAGCCAGGCGCAAGCTCGCGAAAGTCTGGTGCTGGGCCGCGATGGCTTCCCAACTCTTCTGCAAATTACCAACGGGAAACGAGGGCAATCGCAACGGCACGCCCTGCGTTTTGCGAAGGCTATCCATCGGTATTTTGGAGAGGTGCAGTTGGAAGCGCAGGAAATCAGCGCCCGCAATCATGGGATCGTAATCCGTGAGCGAGCCCGCCATCGCCGCGGCTTCCGCGTAGAGTGGGATCAGACTCGCCATGGTTTTTTCCAGGGTCGCCTCTTCGCGAATGCGCTGTGAAAAGAGCGCCGCGTCCACGGGATCGTAGCGGTCCATTTCGCGTCCGATCACCTCGGCATCCAGTGGGAGGCGCATCGTGTGGTAGCCGAAATTGTAATCTCGCAGCTCGTCGTAGTTTTCCGTTCGCGCCAGGTGACCCGCGCCGAAGAACTCCAGTTGCATCACGGCGCAACCGACGGCGGCCGCCTCCAGCGCGACGCGGCCTTTGGCGAAAACGAGATCAAACTCGGGAAAGAGCGTCTCCAGGTTTTCGACATTGCCCCCGAGGCTCGTGCCGACGGTGCATAGCTCGATGCCACGCGCCTCGCAGGCCGCTCTCGCCGCCAGCACTGCGGGGTGTTCCGGCACCAGATAATTGCTGGCCAGTAGCGCTCGCCGGGGTTTCGCGGGAAGCGGGCTGCGCGGGTGAAATTTGCGGTTGTCGAAGTGATTTAAAAGAACCGTCACGCGGGCGGCATCCACATTTTCCTCCTCCACCCAGCGTCGGCGGCAATCCTGATCCACGACGATCCAGCGAACCACGTTGGGCAGCCGACAGGCGCTTTCCTGCCAGGCTTCCGGCGAATGACAGACGGATATGACTGGAACTCGCCGATAAGTCATCGCCGCCAGGGTGGTCTCGATAATGTGCTGCCCGTGAATCACATCGGGCGGCCCCGGCAGCGCGCGGAGATCGTCGCTCACCGGGATGCCCAGTTGCAGAAGGCGGTCGGACTGCGCGCCGAGTTTGAGGCTGAAGCACATCGGCTCGTGACCGGCGGCCAGCAATGCCTCGGCGATCTCGCAAAGGTAAAGCTCGGTGCCGGCGCGCGCGTCGAGGGTGTTGTTAGTGAGCAGGATCCTCATGGGGGGCGGGCAGTGTTAACCAGATTTCCCCCGGCGCAAAGCGCGGGTTTCGCGGAACAGTGCGATGGAACTCGCCTGTAAAAAGTTATCGGTTCGAGCGCGAGGAGCCAGCCGCCGGATGATGCACCGCGACTGGCTGCACGGGCACGCCTCCGGCGAAAATCAGGAATCCGAGGCAGACGCAGTGAAACGTGAGCACCACGGAAAGCGCGTCCGTCCAACGCCGCGTGCGTGTCCATTTGCGCCGCTTTTTGTAAGCCGTCCACTGCTCGTAGCCGATCATCAGCCCGGCCTGATAGAAGCCGTAAACAATGTAATGCCACTTGGTGCCGTGCCACACGCCCATGAGGCCGAACGACAGCAGCAAGCCGAGCGCGGAGATAGTCTGCGCGTTTTTTATGCGGCCCCATTTCATCATCCCCATGACAAACCGCATGTAGATGTGATCGCGAAACCAGGCCGACAAACTCATGTGCCAGCGGTTCCAGAAATCGCGGATGTTTTTGGCTAGAAACGGCTTGTTGAAATTCACCGGCGTCCGGATTCCTAACAAATAACTAACACCGACTGCGAATGCGCTGTAACCTGCGAAGTCGAAGAAAAGATAAAGCGCGTAACCATAGAAATACACCACCGGACGCCACACGCCGGCGTGATCCAGAAGCGCTCCGAGCACGAGCTTGTTCAGGTAATGCGCGACGATGTATTTGTAGAGAAACCCGGTGAATATCTGATGCACCGCCACATCCAGATCGGCGAAAAATTGTTCCCGCGTGCGGACGGCGGCGTAGTCTTTCTGGAAACGGGCAAACCGGTCAATCGGCCCGGAGGACACCGTCGGAAAGAAAAACAAATAAGCAAAGAATTCCCCGAGTCCGAGGCTGCGCACCTTGCCATCCTGGATGCCGACTAACAAATCAATCGAACGAAACACCGCATACGACACACCGGCGAAACCGAGCGGATGATTCAGATGTCCAAAGATGCGCGAGAGCACCAGCGGCCCGACTGCGAGTGCAATGGAAGTCGCAAAAATCCAGCGCGAGTCGCTTCGCTTGCGGCTCTGCAAAAAAAGGACCGCCACGAAGCATTCCAAGCCGCCGTAGATCGCCAGCCAACCCAGCTCGGAAATGTGCGAGTCCGCCGCAGGCATCGCGCCGCCGTATTGGATGACTAACATCACGGCACTAACAGTTAGTATCCAGAAGCGCATCGAGCCGCGCCAGAGATTCATCCAGAGCAGCGGAATCGCCGAGACCAGAGCCGCGATGCCGAAATAGAAATAGGAGGCGTAGGGAATCATGTTAGCTCCGCCAGCTTCCGCCGGTCCACTTTGCCATTGATCGTCATGGGAAACTCGTCGAAGAAGCGGAAGTTGCGCGGCAGCATGTAGTCGGGCAGCTTCTTTCTCAACGCGCCGCGCAAGGTTAGAATGCGCTCCGTCGGGCTGGCGGATTCGCCGCTGTAAATGATGCAGGCCGTCAGCGAAGTCACTGTGCCATCCTCCAGATTGGTTAGGACCACGGCGTCGCGCACCTGCTCCAGTGAACGTAGATTCGCCTCCAAGTCGCCGAGTTCGATGCGATAGCCATTCAGCTTGATCTGCGAATCCATGCGTCCGTCGAAGTAGAGTTGAGTTCCATCGAAATGACCCCAGTCGCCGGTGCAATACGACCACACGCCGTCGATCTCGCGGAAGGGTTGCTCGTTCGGACGCGGGTTTAAGTAGCCCGGACTAACATTCGGACCGGAGATAACAATCTGACCCCGCTCACCCGTCGCAACGTCGTGCAGCTCGTCATTCAAAATACGGATGCGGCAGCCTGGAGTCGGCTCGCCGACGGGAAGCTCGCCCGTCGCGATCCAATCGGGCGTGATAAGAACCGAACTCGTCGCCACTGTCGCCTCGGTCGGGCCGTAGGTGTTCCAGACTTGCGCCGCGGGAAAACGCTCCAGCAAAGTCGCCGCAACGGCTGGCGGAAGCGTCTCGCCGCAGAAAAGAAAACGGCGGAGTTCCATCAGATTCTGGCCATGGAACTCTGGATTTCCCGCGCACAAACGCGCAAAAGACGGCGTGGAAACCCACGTGGTGAGTCCATGGTTAGTCAGCAGCGCGGAGAGCGCCGTCAAGTCGGTGAGCAGGGCTTTGGTCACACTCACCAGCTTTCCGCCGCAGCGCAGACAGGGAAATAAATCCATCACCGACAAGTCGAAGCAGAAGGGAGCTTGATTGAGAAAAACCTCGTTCTCTCCCAGCTTTTGTTCGGTCTCGATCCAGTCGGTGAAAAACTCCAGACTGCGAGCCTGAATCGGCACGCCCTTGGGTTCGCCCGTGCTGCCGGAGGTGAAAATCACATACGCGATTTCCTCGTTTCCAACCATCTCGCATTCCACGCGCTCGTCCGATAACGATGCAACTCGCTCGGGCGTTAGTACTAGCGGTTGCGGGAGGTTCCCCAGAATCGCCTCGATGCGGCCCTGCGGCATGGACGATTCGATGGGAACGTAGGGATGCCCGGCTTTGAGGCAGCCGAGAAAAGCCTGAATCATCTCCGGCTCCTTGTGCCCGATCACGGCCACCGGGCGTTGCCGGGGCCCGCCTTCACGGGAGACGAGTGCGGCCACGGCGTCGGAACGGCGGGCGAGTTCGCCGTAGGTCGAGGTGCGTTCGCCACTGACATGAAAGATGCGCTGCGGGTCTTCGCCGGCGATGTTAGCAACGACTTGGAGTGTTCTCATGTTAGAAGCCTTGATAGATAAATTTCGGCGTCTCAAACGAGCCGCTCATTTCCATCCAGAGCAAGGTGAGGAGGATGGCCAGGTAGTAGAGCGTGAGCCAGAGAGCGCGCGGCTTTTGGTTAGGATTTGTCATGGTAGAAAGCGTCGATGACCTGGTCGAAAAAGAGCCAGCCTTTGTCGGTGAGATGCGAGACGTGCTCGATGAGGAAATTGCCGTCGTATTCGTGCTCCTCGAAGGTGCGCGCCGGGTAGCCGTATTTCGCCGCCATCTGCCGCACCCGCTGGTAATAGACGTCGCGCCGGGCAAACGGGACGTTGTTTTTATCCTCGATCGGGCCGTCCATGGGAACGCTTAGTACTAGCGCTTTCGCGCCCAGCTCGTGCAGCGTGCGGAGGAGCAAATCGTAGTCGCCCCAGACTTCGCTCGACTCAAACTGCACCGTGCCCGGTTTCTTCCGCATCTTCAGCGGAGCGGACGGATGAGGGTTCACAACGGGCTCGCCGCTTTCCGGGTCGTGGCCGACCCAGGAGGCCTCGACGTCGGACACGGACTCCGCATTCATTATCTCCTCGGGCCAATTCACCACCCGGCGCTGCTCGGGCTGCACCTTGGCGAGATGCCGGGTCGGATCCAGCATCCGGCGGACCGTTTCAAAGTTATCCATCACCTGCAACGAAAACAGCCATCCGCGTCCCATCGGATTCAGCAGGCGCGATAAATCCCTCTGCCAGCGGACGTCACTGGCGGCGAAGGCAGTCGCTGTTTTCAGCAGTTCAGATTTCTCCAGCGGAGCGGGAAACTGCGCCAGCCGCCGAGCCGCATCATGCTTTAACTCGGGGCTGAACCGCCCGAAAAGCAGGCTGCCCGTGTGCAGCAGCGTGGCGTTGCCCTCGTAGTTGCTAACATTGAGCGGGCCGGCAAACCAATTGGGCGAGAGCACGATCACGACCTTGTGCCCGCGCACTTGGGGACCGGCGGCGGCGAGTTCCTGGAGCATGACCAGCGGCGTCGTTCCCCCGCGACCGACGGGATAGGCCTTAAACCCGGTCGGGGCGTTGATGAAAAAATCTCCCGGCTTCGTCTGCACCCGCTTCTGCAATTCATACGAACCCAGCTCCGAGCTGCCGTAGATCGGCAGGTAATGCCCCATCTTAAACGCCAGCCGCTGGAGTGCGCTGCCCGTGATCTTCTGCGGGAAAAACAGCTGCGCCGTACTCCGCTCGTTCTCCGCCTCATACTCACGAGCCTCGTGCGTGACCATGGCCACGATGGCGATGACGAGCAAAACGGCCACGGCTGCCGCGAGCAGATGCGGATATTTCAAGCGGGCAAATGCGACTCGACCGACTGCAAAATCCCGCGCGGGGTGGACCATTCCTCGCGCACCACGTCGGCGGGAGTCAGATTGATATGGAAGTGACTGGAGAGCTCGACGAGCAGGCGGACGAGGGTGAGCGAATCGAGCAAGCCCTCGTCGAAGAGGTTCAAATCGAGGAAATTCTGCAAGTCGGGCAGGCCCGTGAGGTCGGAAAGAATCGTCAGGACTTCGCCCCGAAAGGCGTCGGAAGAGTGCGGCATGGGAGTGGGTTGGAAAACTTAGAAGGCGTTCGACGTAAAATGTTCAACCTATTTTCCGTCCGTAAACAACAACGCCGCCAGTGGACTGGCGGCGCGGAAGTTGGGTTTGGGTTAGGCCGCCGGAGCAGCAGCCGGGGCGGCGATGTCGCTCTGGGCGATGACTCGCAGCGGGATGTGGGCCAGGATTTTCTTCTCAAAATGCACGTCGAAATGATACGTGCCCGCCTTGGCGATGGTGCCCTGGAGCGGCGTGATCATGTTCTGAGTCGAAAATCCAGCGGTGCCGGGGGGCATGTTCACATCCATCTTCGACTCATTGGGAGCCGACTTGTCGGGCTCGCCCGAATCGTCCACGAGTTGGATGTAAAAGGCATGGCTGCCGTGGTCTTTGGCCGTGAAGCTGAACCGCAGCGCCAGCATGAAGCTGAAATTCGCGGGGAAACTTTGGGCGATGATGGCGTCGAATGCGCCGATGACGTTTAGTTTGCCTTGGTTTTCCGAGGCAGTATCACAGAGGGTGGCTACGAGTAATTCCATATTGGGGTGCGAGAGCGTGGCGGCGTTTGCCGTGCGATGCAAGTCCCATGAACGGGAAAACTTCCCCGCTGCCGTTCGTTTTATCCGACCTCGGAATCCGGCAACCTCGATAAATCTTGCCTCGCTCACCCTCCCGCCCCTTCTTCAGTTTATGCCACACACCCACGACCACGATGGCCACGGCCATTCGCACACACCACCGAGTAACAACAAAGCCTTCGCCATCGGCGTCACCCTCAACCTCGGCTTCGTCATCGCCGAAGTCGTCTATGGCCTGTCCGCCCACTCGCTCGCCCTCCTCTCCGACGCCGGGCACAACCTGAGCGACGTCTTTGGCCTGCTCATCGCCTGGGGCGCCATCCACATTAGCCAATCCCTGCCCACGAAACACCGCACCTACGGCCTGCGCCGTTCCTCCATTCTGGCTGCTTTGACCAACGCCATCGTGCTCCTCATCGCCGTCGGCGGCATCGCTTGGGAAGCCATCGGGCGCTTCTTCCACCCCGAAGCCGTCGCCGGCCACACCGTCATGTGGGTCGCTGCCGTGGGCGTCGTCATCAACACCGCCACCGCCCTCCTCTTCATGGCCGGGCGGAAGAACGACCTCAATATCCGGGGCGCCTTTCTGCACATGGCCGCCGACGCCGGAGTGTCGCTCGCCGTCGTGCTCATCGGGTTTGCCATCCACGCCACCGGCTGGCTCTGGCTCGATCCGGCCGTCAGCCTCCTCATCGTCGTCGTCATCGTCTGGGGCACTTGGGGATTGTTGCGCGACTCGGCCAATCTCGCCATGGACGCCGTTCCGCCCGGCATCGACCCGCACGCCGTGGAGGCTTATCTCGTCGCGCTGCCCGGCGTTCGGTCCATTCACGATCTGCACATCTGGGGAATGAGCACCACCGAGACCGCGCTCACTGCACACTTCGTCATGCCCGAGCCGCCTGCGGGCGACCGATTTCTGCACGACCTCTGCCACGAGTTGCACGAACACTTCGACATCGGCCACGCCACCCTCCAGATCGAGCACGGCGACGAGGGCATCGTCTGTCACCTGGCCCCAGCCCACGTCGTCTAGCTCCCCCGGCTTTCCCCGCATCTTCGCGGGGCCAAAGAAAAAGGGAGGGCACCGGCTGGCACCCTCCCCTTGGCGATAGGCATGGGACTCGACTCTAGCCGCGGACGGTCAAGGCCAGCGGCTGCGACATTTGGCCAAAGGGCTGGCCCTGGTAGCGGTATTGCACCTCGAAGGTCCAGACTTCGGCGGTGCCGGGAGCGGGCAGCGGCTCGGTGACGTTGTAGCGGCGGCTGAGGGAGACACCGATGAGGCGTTTCGGCTGGCCGGGGCGGGTGAGGTAAACATCGTAGCCCTGGAACGGGCCCTTTACGCAGGTCAGCTCAGGATGGCCGCTGGTGAACAGATCGCCCGTGAGGACCGGGATCGTGGTGGCTGGCTGGGGCGCGGGAATCTCCGCGCCCTCGATGCCGAGGAGAATGCCGTCGGCGGGATCGTAGTTCGTCGCTGTCTTTATGCGGGAGACCATGCTGCTGAAGAAGGTGAAGAAGCCCGGCTCCAGCATCGCCTCGGTGCCCGGTGGGATCGGGGGCAGAAGCGGCACGGCGGGCAGGATGGGTCCACCGGGCAGAGCCACGGCGACGCCGGGGTTGCTCGTGGTCATGGTATCGCGCGTGGTGGTGAGGCTTTGCGCCCAGTCGCGTGCGGAGCTGAGGGCTTTCTGGAACCAACTCCAGACGAGCAGCGCTTGGGTGATGCGCAGAATATCCGCCGCGCTGAGGCCGTATTTCAGGGCGAGCAAGCCGCCGTTGGCATTGATGTTGGTGTCGAAGGCGAGCAGCATGGCTCCGATTCCTTCGGCGTTGGTGGGCATGTAGGATTGCTTGGGCATGGCCAAGAATGGAATCGTTCGATGAACAATCCAAGTTATTTTTTTGCCAGTGATGATTTTTTCGTTGTTTGGGCTGGCTCCGGTTTCGTGCCAGAGCGCTCTGGTGTCGCTCCAGAGCGCTCCGCCGTTGTTCCAGAGCGCTCCACCGTGGCTCTAGAGGGCTCTGCCGTCGCATTGCAGTCCTCCGCCGTCGCTCCAGAGGACTCCGGTGCGGCTCCAGAGTGCGATGGAACTCCGTTGGAGCGCTCTGGAGTCGCGGCGGAGAGCTTGGGAAGGACCCTGGAGATCGGTTTTTAGAGGGTGGGACTTGTTTGCCCCGGTCCACTTAGAATTCCCAGGTGATGCCGCCGAAGAATCCCCTGCGCGGGCCAAACTGCGGAGCGCCTACGCCGATGCCCGAGCCGTCGCGCAGCTCGTAGCTCTCATCGAGCAGGTTTACCACATCGAGGCGGGCTTTGATGGTGTTTTTGCCACCCAGTTTCCAGGTATGCTCGATGCCGAGATTGACAGTAGCGTTGGCGGACAAGTTGTCCGAATTGGCAAAGCCACTCCGCAGTCCACTGCCGTAAAGGAAATCCGCCGAGAACCGCGTTTCGCGCCAGAGATAGGACGCTCCGCACGAGGCGGTGACGCGCTGGTCGTGATCGAGAAAC
The DNA here is from genome assembly GCA_039930045.1 of Chthoniobacterales bacterium. Taxonomy (NCBI): domain Bacteria; kingdom Pseudomonadati; phylum Verrucomicrobiota; class Spartobacteria; order Chthoniobacterales; species Chthoniobacterales bacterium. The sequence goes on from JBDSQB010000009.1 coordinate 131,190, forward strand.
ACCGAGTGCTGGCTAATGTAATCGATTTCATCCGGGCCAAATTGAAATTGACCCGACGTGATCGTTTTCCCGGTGGCCCGGCCCCAGGCGAGATTGGCGTAGGCGGAGAGATTTCCCTGCTCGTAGTTCGCCGTTAGCTCGGCACCATAGATTTCGCCCTCGCGATAGTTAAACGGCGAGAAGATCAACGCCGAGCCAAACTGCCCCTCGTCGAGCTGGCTGTGGGCGTGTTTGTAATAGCCATCGAGCCCGACTTGCAGCCCCGGCGCGAGTTTCTGCGTCACCCCGGCATCGAAGTAATCCGCCCGCTCGGAGCTCACCGGCGTGCTGGTCTGGATCTCCGAGGCATTGCTGGTCCCGGCAAACTTCGCGATGCTGCCCGATTGCACCAGCTCCAGCGGCGGCGGTGTGAAGTAGCGGGCATAGCCGAGGTGCAACGTCGTCTCCGGCGTCGCCTCATAGACAAAGTTCAGGCGCGGGCTGAGTTGGTTTTCATTCGTGTAGGCATTCACCACGTCGAAGCGGCCCCCGGCATTGATCGTTAGATGGTTTAGCGGATGCCATTCGTCTTGCAGATAAATGCCGTAGAGGAAGCCGTTTTTGTGGCCGTTATCCGCGATGGCGATCGGCGTCGTTCCGCTTTGGTTGCCCACCGCATCCACGGGGAAAACGGAGGTCGTCGTGCGGAAACGGGCCGTCTCAGCCGTGTAAATGAATCCACCACGCAGGGTGTGCTGGTCGTTCAACGTGAAATTTCCATCCCACTGCAACCCGTTTGAAAAAATCGACCGATCCACCCTGCTCGCCACGCCATTGAAGATCAAATCCCCCGCCACATCCGGCGAGAAAGCGACCCCGCTGTATCGGGTAAAGAGCGAGAGCTGATAGTCGAGCCGACCCGACGTTTTCTGGTAGCTGAGGATGGCGTAATCGTTTTTTTCCCGCTGGTTTTCATCCAGCCGCGCGGAGTCGAAATGACTGACTCCATCCAGCGCGAAGGCGGGCGATTGCCCCGGATTATTCGGAATCTGGAAATGCGCGTCCGATGCACTCAGCAGCAGGCTCAGCCGACTCTCCGGATCGATCACGTAGGAGAGATAACCGAAAGCCTTCCCCTGGTCGGTGTCGTCGTGGATGGCCCGCGTGCTGCCCGTGGGATTCTCGATGCCGAGATCGTTGTGCAACAAGCTGCCGGTGAAGAAATACTCCAGCGCCCCGGTTTTTCCACCCAGCGACAGGCTCGGCTGCACCGTCTCGTGACTTCCCCCATAGAGCGACAACGACCCGCCACTGAGCGCGGCCCCGCTCTTCGTCGTGATGGAGATGACGCCCGCCGTGCGATAGCCAAATTGCGCCGGGAGCGCTCCTGTAATCAGGGCCAGACTGTCCACAAAACGCGTGTCCAGCTCCTGCCCGAAGCCGCTGATGCCCTCGGGCAACAGCACGCCATCGATGCGGTATTGCAGATTCGCATGCTCGCCCCGGAGATGGAGCTGGCCGTAGGAATCCTGCGCCACACCGGGCAGCCGCAGGATGGTTTGGTTAAAGGGAGCATCCTCCCCTTGGGATTGAGTGTCCAGCCGGGTGCGACTGATCTGGTAGGTGGTGGCACCGAGACTGGCATCGATGTCGTTGCGGGCGGCATCGAGCTGGCTGGTGACTTCCATTTCGCTCAAAGTCGCAGGAGTCTCCTGCGAGTGAACGATGGACGGGATGAAGAAAGCCAGCGCGAGGGCATGGCGAAGCGTGCGTGAAGTGAGTAGAGATAACATAATTTTCCTGAGTAGTGCTGGGCGCATGGGCCCGTGGTTTGGCGGCAGGCGAGAGCCCGCGCGGAGTGTGAATGGCCCCGGCAGTGTGGGATCGTGAACCGCCGCACCCGTCCGACGCCTCAAGATGGGCGAAAAAACCGGCTGCGATTGGCTAAAGACCACCCGCGCCAGAGCAGGCGGGGGTCGGTCGATCACTCAGGAAATCGAGGGCGGCGCGCGCCCCGGCAGCAACTGCCACACTCCGCCACAGACCACCGGCAAAGCCACCACCGGCTCTGCCACACCCACCATCGCCACGGGCGGCTGCCAGAGGGGAACTCCCGTGGTTTCCAATCCTCCGGCGAGCATCGTGTCCACCAGACAGCTCTGTGATTTCTCACCACGAGCCTCGTCGTGGTGGTGATGCAACCGCTCATGCCACTGCGGACTCGCAGCTAGCAGCAGCGCCGCCAGCAGATGGAGCGCCACGATGCCACCCAGGATTCTCTGGGAAACAGGATGCGCGCGCCACGACATGAGCCACGCATACAGACGGGGGAGGGTGGCGTCAAATTACATTTGGATGAAACTCTGCCTCCCCTCGTTCCCAAACTCCTGTTTGGGAATGCCAGTGTCCGCGAAACTTTGTTTCGTCTGGAGACTTCGGCTGAAGGAAACAGAGTTTCCCAGACAGGTGCGTTCCCAAACTGGAGTTTGGGAACGAGGTGCCGTCGCATTGGAGTCCGCGTCCGCCTGTCGCTCCAGAGGGCAGGTGCGGCGAAGCTTTTAGGCAAAGCAGTTGCCCCCAGGCGAATCTCGGCCATCGTGCCGGGGTGAATGTCTCTGAAATCCCTCCGGCTCAGGCGGGTGATCTGCGGCGGCTCAAGCTCTGGGCTTGGTTTTCCGAGCTGGTGCGGCCGAATGAGTTGCAGGTCAACCTCTTCTGGGCGGGGATCATTGGCTTTCTGGGGGCGGTGCTCTCGGTGGGGTTTCGTCAGCTCACGCAGGTGGTGCATTGGCTCTTTACCCGCAGCGACGGCGGCTATGTGGAGACGTTTGCGCATCTTATCTGGTGGCAGCGGCTGCTGGTGCCCGCGCTCGGGGGCCTCCTCGCGGGGCTGGCGCTCTACTTCGGCACGCGGCTGAAGGCGGGCAAGACGAGTGCGGATTACATGGAGGCCATCGTGCTCGGAGACGGCGTGCTGTCGTTTCGGCAGAGCCTGGTGAAATGTCTCTCGGCGCTGCTTTCCATCGCCAGCGGGGCTTCGATCGGACGCGAGGGGCCAATTGTGCAACTCGCGGCCATGTCGGGCTCGCTGGTGGGGCGGTTGCGCTCCATGTCGGCGGTGCGGTTGCGCCTGCTCGTGGCCTGCGGGGCGGCGGCGGGCATTGCCTCGGCTTACAATGCGCCCATCGCCGGGGCGCTCTTCGTTTCGGAGATCGTCCTGCGCTCAATGTCGATGGAAAGTTTCGGGCCGCTGGTGTTTTCATCGGTCATCGCGACGCTCACGGTCCGGCAATTTCTCGGGGGCAATCCGCTTTACGAGATCGCGATCCCCGCAGTGCGCTTAAACTCGAATTGGGAAATGCTCCTGTATCTGCTGCTCGGGTTGCTGGCGGGTCTCGTGGCGCCGCTCTTTCTCTGGTCGCTGCGCAGTGGCGAACGGCTGTTTGCCCGGGTGCCGATCCCCGGGTTTCTGCGGCTGGCTTTGGGCGGATTCACCGTCGGTCTGCTCGCCATCTGGCATCCCGAGGTTTGTGGAAATGGCTACAGCGTGGTGAATCACATCCTGCACGGCGGCTATCTCTGGCCCGCGCTGCTGGCGATCCTCCTCTGCAAATGGCTGGCCACGGCGACGTCGTTCGGCTCGGGGGCGGTGGGCGGTGTCTTTACGCCCACGCTCTTCGTGGGGGCGGGCGGCGGCTATTTGTTTGCCATCGCGGCCCAGAGCTTCTGGCCTGGAGCGCCGCTGGTGCCCAATGCGTTTACCCTCGTCGGCATGGGCGCGCTGCTCGCTGGAACGACCCACGCGCCGATCATGGCGATCATCATGCTGTTCGAGCTGACGCTGGATTATCAGATCATTCTCCCGCTCATGCTGGCCTGCGTGGTGGCGCATTACGTCAGCCTGGCCTTCGAGCCGAAGTCGATCTATGCCGAGTCGCTCCGGCGCAAAGGCGCGGGCCAGTTTCAGCTCGATGCGCTCCGGGTGGAGTCGCTCATGAATCGCACGGTGCCGAGTGTGTCGGAGACGGCTGCCTTCGGCGACATCGTCCAGCATTTCCTCGGGAGCCGTTACAATTACCTCTACGTCCTCGATGGGGCCGGGGCCTTTCGCGGGGCGATCTCCCTGCACGACATCAAGAACTACCTGAACGACCCGCACCTCTCGCAGATCGTGATTGCCGACGATCTGGTCGTGGAACCGTTTCCGAGATTGCACCCGGAGTCGGGTCTGTCGGAGGCGTTGAATGCGTTTGCCTCGCACGACGGCGACCGGCTGCCCGTGGTGGAAACCGGGGCCGCGCAGCGTCTGCTCGGGAGTATTTCCAAAAACGATGTCCTCCTCGCGCTGGCCGAGCAAACGCGGCAGGATGGCAGTCCGCACGCTTCATCCCAATGAAACTCCGCCCTGTCTTCCTCAGCGTCCTTCTTTTCACAGCCAGCCTCCCGGCGCATTCCGGGGAGCCAGCGGTGAAGATCAATGTCTCCGAACGCCGGGCGCAGATTCGCGAGGCGCTACTGAAACTCGCCCCTCTCGGCAGTCGCAGCGCGGAAGTGCTCGCGCTCATCCAGCAGCGACTCCTGCCGAAGGACAGCCCCGCGCCGCCGCTGCTCGCGCGTCCCGCCAGCGGCCCCTCCGCCGAAGCTTCCGACCGGCGCGGCGTGAAATCGATCCAACTCGACCTGGGCGATTATCCGAACCCCGGGCTGCTCGCGATTTCCCCGACGTTTCCCTTCGAGCAATCGCTCCAGGCGCAATGGGCCTTTGACGCCGACGACCGACTGATCGAGCTTTTTCTGGATCGCAGTCTGAAGCAATAGCCCGCCACCATTTATGAACTCCGAACACTCCTGCTGCGGCGGTCACGATCACTCGGTGACCCCGCCCGCTTCCGCGAAATATTTCTGCCCGATGTGTCCCGGAGTCGAATCCGACTCGCCCGGAGCTTGCCCGAAATGCGGCATGGCTCTGGAACGCAATCCGTCGTGGAAACCTCAGAAAATTTACACCTGCCCGATGCATCCCGAAGTCGTGCAGGATTCGCCCGGCGCGTGCCCGATCTGCGGGATGGCGCTGGAGTTGCAATCCGCCGCCGAGCCGGAGGACGACGCGGAATTGCGCGACATGACCCGCCGGTTCTGGTTCGGCGGACTGGCGGCGCTGCCAGTATTTTTGCTGGCGATGGCGCATATTTTCCCCGGCTCGCCGCATTGGCTGATGGGCTCCGCCTCGCGCTGGACGCAGGCCATTCTGGCGACGCCCGTGGTGCTCTGGGCTGGCTGGCCGTTTCTCGTGCGCGGCGCGCGTTCCCTGCGCACGGGCCATTTCAATATGTTCACGCTCATCGCGCTCGGCGTCGGCTCGGCCTGGCTTTACAGCGTGGCGGCGATGCTCGCGCCGGGCTGGTTTCCGAGTTCCATGCGAATGGACGGCGGCGTGGGCATCTACTTCGAGGCGGCGGCGGTGATCGTGGTGCTGGTGTTGCTCGGCCAGGTGTTGGAACTCCGCGCGCGCAGTCGCACCGGGAGCGCGATCCGGGCTCTCCTCGAGTTGGCGCCCGCCACGGCGCGTCTCGTGGAGAAGAATGAGGAACGCATTGTACCGCTGGAAAGCGTCCGGGCCGGAAACATTTTGCGAGTAAAACCGGGCGACAAAATCCCGGTCGATGGCGTGGTTTCCGAAGGGCAGTCGCAGGTCGATGAGGCCATGCTGACCGGCGAACCGCTCCCAGTCGCGAAGGCGGCGGGCGACCCCGTCACCGGCGGCACGATGAATGGCACGGGCAGTTTTCTGATGGAGGCGCGGCGGGTCGGAGACGAAACCGTGCTCGCCCAGATCGTGCGGATGGTCGGTGATGCGCAACGCAGCCGCGCTCCGATCCAGGCTCTGGCGGACCGGGTGGCAGGCTGGTTTGTGCCAGCGGTCACCGGCATCGCGCTGGTGACGTTTCTGATCTGGCTCTTACTCGGCCCGCAACCAGCCCTCGCTCATGCGCTGGCCAATGCGGTCGCGGTCCTGATCATCGCCTGCCCGTGCGCGCTCGGACTGGCCACGCCGATGAGCATCATGGTCGGCGTCGGGCGCGGCGCGCAGGCGGGCATCCTCGTTAAAAATGCCGAGGCGCTGGAGCGGCTGGAAAAGGTGACGCTCGTGGTGATGGATAAAACCGGCACGCTCACCGAGGGCAAACCGCGCGTGGTGCAGGTCGTGCCCGCCCCAGATTTCGATGAAACTCAACTGCTCGCCCTCGCTGCCGCCGTTGAAAAAAACAGCGAGCATCCCCTCGCCGCCGCCGTCGTGCTGGCCGCCGTTGAGCGCGGGCTGGCCCTGGAAAATGCAGCCGACTTCCAATCGACCACGGCGGAAGGCGTTCGCGCCCGAGTCGGTGAACGTGCCGTTTCCGTGGGCAAACTGGAGTTTCTAAAACAAGCCGAGACTTCCATTCCAATGGAACTCGAACGTGCGGCGGCCAGCCTGAATACCGAGGGCAAAACGACGATTTTCGTGGCGGTCGATGGCAAGTTTGCCGGTTTTCTGGCCATTGCCGACCCCGTAAAAGCGACGACACCGGCAGCCATCGCGAGTCTGCACGCCCTCGGTCTGGAGGTGGTGATGCTGACCGGCGACAACCAGCGAACCGCCGCCTGGCTGGGGCAGCAGCTTGGGTTGGATCAAATCATTGCCGAAATCGCCGCCGCTGGAAAACACGATCAAATCGCCGCCTGGAAACGCTCGGGAAAACGCGTGGCGATGGCAGGCGACGGCATCAACGACGCCCCCGCCCTGGCCGCTGCCGATGTCGGCATCGCCATGGGCACGGGCACCTCCATCGCCATGGAAAGCGCCGGAATCACCCTGCTTGGCGGCGATTTGCAGGGCTTGGTGCGCGCCGTGGTTTTGAGCAGGGCCCTGATGAAAAACATCCGGCAGAATCTGCTGTTCGCTTTTCTCTACAACGCCCTCGGCATCCCCATCGCTGCGGGCGTGTTTTACCCCGTCTTCGGCTGGCTGCTCAGTCCGATGATTGCCGGCGCGGCGATGAGTCTGAGTTCGGTCTCGGTGATCACCAACGCCCTGCGCCTGCGCTCGGTCTCCCTCGACAAAAGCTAACGTTTTCCGCCGGAATATTTCTCGTAGTCGGCTTGGAACTTTTTGAAGTCGGGAAACGTCTGGTGGTAATTCGCCGCGATCGCCTGCTCGACGGTTTGCCCGGCGATCAGAGCATCGGCGAACCCGACGAATTGCTGGCTCGTGCCTTTCGACATCAGGAAACGGACGAACCGTTCGCTCGTCTGGTAGAGCCGCGAGACGTCCTTCGTATTCTGCGGATAAGCCTCGAGATGAATCAATTCCTCCAGCGGCATATCGGCGACTTCCAATCGATTCTGGAGGCGCTTCAAGGTCTGGTTTTTGCGCCCGGCCACGGCGGCGCTGCCCATGTATTCAGCGACGCCCTCGTTCAACCAGAGCGGCCAGCGGCGTTCGCGGTAAATGCGCGCGACCACGGCATGGGTCGTCTCGTGAGCCAGCGTTTGCGAGTCAAAGGAACCGCCGTTTTGCCCGCGCACATTCAGAAAAAGTTCGTCACCGTAAGCGAAACTGCTGGTCCATTCCGGCATCTGGGTTTTCGCCACAAAACTGGCCCATTCCCCGGCGTCCTCGAAAACATAAACATGCGACTTGCGGGCGTATTGAGCCGGAGTGGTGCCAAGTTGCGCGGCGATGAAGGCGAGGTTGAACTCGACTTCGCGGCCCACTTTCCGCGCCTCGGTCATGCGCCGGAAATGAATGTAGAAATTCGGCGTCTCAGCGACTTTCCATTTCTCCGGCAGGATGGCGAGCGCGACCTGGCCTTTCTCGGAAATGCCCTCCTGCGGGACTTTGTCGGGCGCGATTTCGGCAAGCGGAGTTTCGCGCGGCGGCTGCGGCGGCGTGAGTTGACTGTAACTCGACTGAAGGGCCAGTCCGAGGATCAGGCCGACTCTAAAAAAGCTCATGGGCGAGCACGCTCAGGCAATACAAGCTAGCCGTTTCCGTGCGCAAAACGATGGGTCCCAGCGTGATCGGCTTGCAGCCGTGGCTCTTCGCCAGTGCGATCTCGGCGGGGGTGAAATCTCCCTCCGGTCCCACGAGAATGAGGACGCTGGCGGGCGGTTTGCCGGTTTCTTTTTCGACTTCGGCGAGGACGTTTTTCAACCCGCGTGCATCGGGCTGAAGCGAGGCGATGAGCATGAGGTCGTAGCGCGTGCCCTGCTCGAAAAAGGCCTTGGGCGAGAGCGGTTTGGCGATTTCCGGCAGCCAGTTTTGGCCGCATTGTTTGGCTGCTTCGATGACTACTTCCTGCCATTTGGCGCGTTTTTTATCGGAGTCGCCCGCGTCGATCTGAACGACGGTGCGCTCGGACAAAATCGGAGCAATCACCGCCGCGCCGAGTTCGGTCGCTTTCTGGACGATGAGGTCCATGTTTTTGCCCTTGGGAATGGCTTGCCCGAGCGTGATCGCGGCCTTCAGCTTCGGCGTGCGGGCTGTCTGCTGGGCTTTCAAGCGAACGCCATTTTTTTTGGTCTCGGCGATTTCGGCGGTGATTTCAGTTCCATTGCCATTGAAGACGACTACGCGCTGGCCCTTTTCGAGACGGAGAACGTCGAGCGCGTGATGCGATTCTTCAGGGCTGAGAACGAGCTGGTCGGGGTTCCAATCGGCGGCGGGAATGTAAAAACGATGCATGGTTTTAAAGAAAGGACGGTAAGTGTCGCGCAAGCAGACGAATCTTCAACAGCAGGGTTTTTCCAGTCGAGTTGCGTTGTTATTTCGGCAGCAGGGCGCGCAATTTGGCCTCCGAACCGTGCAGGGTGAGGACGTGGCCCTGCTGATTCTGCGAGCGCAGCGCCAGCGCCCAGCCGTCGAGATTCGCCATCTGCCAGTCGTCATCATTGGGTTCGAGGCCAAAATCTTCCGCCCGAAAGAGCATCAGCACCGCGTGCGAATCCTTCAGCCCGATCTGGACCACGGTGTGTCCATCGACCTGATTCACCCCCAGGACCGACGCTGAGGCCGAGGCGAATGCAGGCGGGATCGGATAATTTTCCAACCCGTATTTGAGAAAGAGCACGTCGGCGAGTTCGCCCACGGGCACGTCCACGGCCTGCATTTCACTCGGGGACAACTCTTCCGCGGCATCGACAAATTTCTGCGCCAGCACTTCGTCGGCCTTCGACTGCCAGTCGTTCCAGATCCAGGCCGCGACGGCGCAGAGCACGAGCCCGGCAAAAACCAGGGAAATGCCGAGCGGGCTGAAGAGGCGAAACGGCGGGCTGGCCTCCTGCACGGTGACGGCGAAACGGTTGAGCATTTCCGCTGAAACCGGGATCGAGACCAGCGCGGCGGCGATTTTCTCCATGGGCATGGAAGTCGCCTCATCGCCCTCGGACGGACCGCAGATGGTGGTGATTTCTCCTGGGGAAAACTCCCCAAAACCGAGCAGCGTGGCCACGGCGCGGTCGCGGGTTTTCATCCACTGAAATTGCGGAGGAAGATTGCTGATCGGAGCGTCGCCACGCGGAAGGGGCCGGGTTTCCCAGAGCGCGCGGAGGAGTTGCACGCGAGTTTCATGCGAATCAGCGGCGGCGAGGCGGGTGAGTTTTTCATCCAGCACCTCGTGGACGAGGCTCTCGGCCTCCTCGTTGATCCCGGCCAGAGCCACGGAAAACCGATACAGCACCGCGAAATCTGTGGGGGAGAGGGACGAGATCAAGGCGCGAAACTAAAATAACGCGGCGGAATCGACAAGCGCCGTCTCTCTGGGAGAATGAACGAAGTTTTCGGTTGCGTTTGGCTTTGAAACAGGTAGTTATTCTGCCCCTCTCAACCAGCGGGGACTTTTTCTATGAGCATCATTATCGACAAAATCGAGCAGGAACAATTCAAGACCGACCTTACTCCCTTCAACGTGGGCGACAGCGTGAAGGTCCACACCCGCGTCGTGGAAGGTGACAAGGAGCGCATCCAGATTTTCGCCGGCATCGTCATTGGCAAAAAAGGCCGCGGCCTAAACGCCATGTTCACCGTCCGCCGCATTTCTTATGGCGAAGGTGTCGAGCGCGTATTCCCGATTCATTCGCCTCGCATCGCGAAGGTCGATGTCGAGCGCCAGGGCAATGTGCGCCGCGCCAAACTGAATTATCTCCGCGGACGCAAGGGCAAGCAGGCCATGACCGTGAAGCAAAAGGCAGCCGCTTAATCGTTCTGATTCGACTGTAACTCCTTTCAAAAAAGGCCGGGCTTTCACAGTCCGGCCTTTTTTATTAGACTGAAGCCATGCCCTGCTCCCTGCGCCACGAAAACCGACTGCGCGCGCTCGGCCACAGCCGCATCGCCGGAATCGACGAGGCGGGTCGCGGCCCCTTGGCGGGGCCGGTCGTGGTGGCGGCGGTGATTTTGCCGCTAAAGTTTCGCCATCGGGTGTTAAACGACTCGAAGCAGCTCAACGAGAAACAGCGCGAATCCATTTACCTCGAGATCAGCACCCGCGACGACATCGTTTGGTCGGTGGTGAGCATCGAGCCGTCCGAGATTGACCGGCTGAACATTCTCCGCGCCACGCACGAGGGAATGCGCCGGGCGGCAGCCGAGTTGGAACCGGATCACGCGCTGATCGACGGCTTGCCGGTGAGGCCGTTTCCCTATCCGCACACCGCGCTGGTGCAGGGCGACGGGCTGAGTTTTAGCATCGCGGCGGCCAGCATTATTGCCAAAGTCACCCGTGACCGGCTGATGCACGAGTGGCACGAACGGCATCCGATTTACGAATTTTCCCAAAACAAAGGCTACCCAACGCCGCAGCATCTCGCCACACTGCGCGAGCATGGGCCTTGTCCAATTCATCGCCGCTCGTTTGCGCCGGTCGCCCAAAGCTGGCTCGACTTCGGACCATCTGGAACTCGGACGGACGGGTGAAAAACTGGCCGAGCGCCATCTGCGGCGTCACGGTTACAAGGTGCTCTATCGCAACTTTCGCGGCCCGCACGGCGGCGAGGTGGACATCATTTGCCGCGACAAGAAGGAAAAGAAACTCGTCTTTATCGAAGTCAAAACCCGCACCTCGGAGAAATATGGACGCCCCATCACGGCGGTCGATCACGGGAAACAATTTTACATCGCGCGCGGCGCATTGGCCTGGCTGCGAATGCTGGATGACCCGGAAGTCCCCTTTCGCTTCGATGTCGTGGAGGTCGTCATGGACGAGCCGCAGCCCACGATCACCATTGTGACGGACGCCTTTTCCCTGCCCGCGCCGTATCGTTATTAGCGCCTGACCAGCTTGTAAGACGTATTAAAAACCATCGGGCCGTTCTCGGTTTGCACCGAAAAACTCACCGCTCCATGGCTCGTATCTGCGGGGGTCGTCTGGCCCGTGACCACTTTCACGTCGCCCTTGTCGTTCGTCGCCTTGCCGGTGAATTTCACTGGCTCGCCCTTGGTCATTTGCATCACCGTTTCGTCGCTTGCCTGCAAAAAGAGCTTCCCCGTTTCGCTCTTGAAAGTAAATGGAGTCACCTTCAACTGGTAGCTCCCGAGATACGCCTCTTTCTCGTGCTCCAGCGTGCTGACGATCAGGTTTGCCTTGGCCAGGGACACCTTTGTCGCGCTCGGCTCGACGATCATTTTCGGCGCCTCCTCCGCATGAGCGAAAGAAGAAACTGCCAGTCCCAAAACAAACAATGCCGTCTTCATGACGCGTAGAAATCGTTTTTGTGACACGCCTGTAACGTATCAAATTTCCCGCCGCCCACAACCGGCGTTCAACTAAACATTGAAACGGAAGTCAAACACGTCGCCGTCTTGCACCACGTATTCTTTCCCTTCGATGCGAAGTTTGCCCGCCTCGCGCGCCTTGGCCATGCTGCCCAGGCGGGCCAAATCCTCAAACGCGACGGTCTCCGCCGCGATGAAGCCGCGCTCGAAATCGCTATGAATCACGCCCGCCGCCGCCGGTGCTTTGTCGCCGATCCGAATCGTCCAGGCGCGGGTTTCCTTCTCGCCAGTCGTCAGATACGTCCGCAACCCGAGCAAATGATACACGGCCCGAATCAAACTCCCGACGCCGCTTTCCGGCACGCCGAGATCCTTCAAAAACTCCGTCGCTTCCTCGGCTGAAAGGTCGGTCAATTCGCTCTCGATCTGGGCGCTGATAACCACCGCTTCCGTGCCGAAATGGGCGCGGGCGTAATCGCGCACGGCCTGCACGTAACGCGCGGCGGGCGTGAGCTCGACCACGTCCTTCGGCAGCGCCATTTCGTTGTCATCGGCCGAATCGACCAGCGCCACGACGCTCGCGAGATCGCCCTCGGCCACGTTGCAGGCGAAGAGCGTGGGTTTTGCGCTGAGCAGGAAAAATTCCGCGATCAATTTCTTCTCATCCGCCGACGCCTCGAAGGTCACCGCCGGTTTTCCAGAGTCCAGATACGGCATCAATCGCTCGATCAACGCGATCTCAGCCAGCGCCGTTTTGTCGCCGACGCGAGCCGCCTTTTTCTGGCGATCCGCGCGTTTCTGGAGCGACGCCATGTCGGCCAAAATGAGTTCGGTATTAATCACCTCAATGTCGCGCACCGGATCGACCGTGCCCGAAACGTGATGAATATCGGCGTCCTCGAAGCAGCGCACGACCTGCACAATGGCGTCGGTCTCCCGGATATTGGCCAAAAACTGATTCCCCAAGCCCTCGCCCTTGCTGGCATCCTTCACGAGCCCGGCGATATCGACAAACTCAATCGCCGCCGGGATCAACTTCTGCGAACCGCTGATTTTCGAGAGCACTTCGAGCCGATAATCAGGCACGGTGACGATGCCGACATTCGGGTCGATCGTGCAAAACGGGTAATTGGCCGCCGTCGCCTTGCGGGTGCGGGTGACAGCATTAAAAAGAGTCGATTTGCCGACATTGGGAAGACCGACGATTCCAGCGGATAACATAGGGCGGCGACTCTAGCGCATCGCACCCAGACTGGCTAGCGGCGAAGTGAGGAAAGGGGGCGAGTTAGAGGTTGAACGGCGCATTCCGCTATGTAGTAATGTCGAAATGGCTGGCCTGAAGGAGCAACTCGAAATGCTGAAACCCGACTGGGCTCTTTTCGACGTGCAGCGCGCGTGGCTTTTCGGTTCGAGAGCCACCGGAAACGCTGCACCCGACAGCGACTGGGATTTCTTGGTGCAGTTTTCCCACCCGCCCGGCTTCGAGGCATTCATGGGACTGCGCGACCGGCTCGCCCATCGTCTCGGCGCACGCGTGGATTTGCTGTCACGCTCCGCCTGCAAACCGCGTTTCCTAGAGGAAATCGAAAAGGAACTCGTCGATGTCACGTAGCATTTCCCTCCGCAGCTGGACATCATCGAAAGCTGCGACCGAATCAAAAGCTACATCGCGGGTCTGGACAGCGGCTCTTTCGAAGCCGACTTGAAAACACAAGACGCCGTAATCCGTCAATTTGAAGTCATCGGTGAAGCCGTGAAAAGCCTGCCTGAATCTCTCACTGCGTCTCATCCGGAGATTCCCTGGAAGCAGATCGCCGGCTTTCGCGATGTTTTGGCTCACTCCTATTTTGCCGTGGATGCCTCGGTAGTCTGGGATGCCGCCCAGAACAAGGTGCCGCTGCTCAAAACGGCCTGCGGACAACTCTTGGAGCGTTAGGCTATTGCCTCAAATCCAGCAGCATTTGCCTGGCGGTCTGCTCAAGCCCCGGGAGTTGTTTCTGCGCCGCTTTCCAAAGAATAGCATAATCAAGGCCGTCGTAACCATGCGCCACGCGGTCGCGCAGTCCGGCGGCACCCTTCCAATCGACAGCGGAATATTGTTCCCGAAGAGAGATCGGCAGTCGTTTGACGGCTTCACCGATGCATTGCATGACTCGCTCGAAGGCCCGCAGCCTCATGGTGTTCGAGAGCAGGCTATCGAGCGTCTCCCCACTCATAAAGGTGTTTACCTCAGAGATGAACTCCAAGATTTGCCTAAGCGTAATGCGAGGATCATGATTGCTCATAGATCGGTGTGAGCTCGGGCTCCACTAATGGCCTGATATGTTTTCCCAATTGAGAAACGACATCGACTTTGCGGCCAAAAAGCGGCTCCAAGTCCTCATGCCAGTGGAAAAATTCCCATCCTGGAATCCGGTCGGGCAGAAACTCCACCAGCACATCCACGTCGCTATGATTCGGATCGAAGTCGGGCCGGACGACGGAGCCGAAGAGGCTCATCCGCCGGATGCCGCGCTCGCGACAGAATGCGGCGATGCGTTCGCGATCAATCGGAATGGGTAGTTCGGCGAGTGTCATCGGAGTGTGGCCACAGGCTTATGTAGAGGAGCGAAGCAGGTTTTGAAAGCGAAAGTGGTGGTTCTGTGCCTAAACCTACTTCCGGGCTGAATCGACTTGCAGGAGGATGGTCGTTTTGTCGCCGCGATCTTCGTAGGTCACGAGTTCCCTCGCCTCGGGATGATGCTTGCGCACGTCGGCCAAGGGTTTGCCGCGAGCCAGAATGTAATGCGCGTCGCGCGGGAGATCATCGGCCTTGTCCACGAATTGATAGGGATCGGTCAGGTAAAAAAAGATCGGCTGCGAACCCGGATCGACCGCGTAAAGCGTCTCGCCATCGGGCACGGCGGCGTTGATTTTGTCGCCCGCCGCACGCCAGAGGGAACGCTTTTTGAGTTGGGGCACGATGGCCAGCGAGTAGATCGCCATGAGCAAAACGAAGAGAAATCCGCTGCGTTGCGCGAGGACCTTTAACCCGCCGACTCCGCCGCCAGTGGCCGTGCGCCAGATTTTCCAGAGCCTCTCGGGAAGCGTGCCCCATTCGAGTAAGAGCGCAATTAGGAGGGCAAAGGGGACGGTGACCGGCATGGTGTAGCGAGGCAGCGAACCGGGCGCGAGGCTCACGGCGAGGAAGCTGAAAACGACCGCCCAGCGCAACCCGCGAGTGAGAGCCCGGATTTTTTCCGGCGAGTCCGGTCGCAATGGCACCCAGGCGAACGGGAGAAACAGGGACCACGGCAGGAGGTTGGCGAGGCCGCGCGGGATGTTCAGTATCCAGCCGCTGAGATCGAAATCGGAGCCGTCGAGGCGGTCGGTGAGTTGATGAATCATGGCGCTGCCCGCGCCGCCGGTGCGCGCATGGAAGGGCACCCACCAGAGCGCGACGAGTCCGGTCGCGATGAGCAGGGAAACGAGATGCGCGGGGTGCGGCAGCTTGCAGAGTTCACGGCTTTTCCAAAGCACGGCGACGACCACCGCATAGAAAAAAAGCAGATGCACCGGGCCTTTTAAGAGGTAGCCGCAGCCGAGTGCGATTCCAATGCCAGCCGCCATGCGCCACGGGCGGTCGAGCATCCAGCCGCGCAGCCAGGCGATGATCGCGATTCCCGTCGCGGCGGAATAAAGGGCGTCGATTTCCAACATGCGGCCTTTGTCGATCATGCCCAGATTCGTGAGCGTGAAGACGGCGGCGGCGAAGGCGGCGGGATGCCCCAGCCAGCGCGCGCCTGCCAGAAAGACAGCCAGCGCGACCGCCAAAACCCCGAGCACCGACGGCAAACGGGCGGTCCATTCGTTTTCGACGCCGGTGAGTTTGAAGCTGATCGCCGCCAGCCAGTTGATCATCGGCGGCTTGCGCAAATAAGTTTCGCCGCCGACTTGCGGGACGATCCAGTCGCCATTTCGCAGCATGGTTTGTCCCGGCAAAATGCGGCGCCCCTCCTCGCCCTTGAGTTCGAGTGTTCCCAATGTCGGCAGGTAGATGCCCGCCCAGATCGCGAGGATGAGGAGCGCCGAACGCAGCAGAACCCAAGTCTTGGGCGGAGTTAAACTCGATTCTGGAGAACCTTGAGGGAGTGGATTGGAAGGGGACATCTGCAAACAACTTGGCGCGACAGCGCAGCGAAGGAAACCACCAAGGCACCGAAATTGCCAGTGAGAAGCAAAATTCGACAGGCGGCTTCGTCAGCTTCAGCTCCAAGAAGAGATGTAAGTTGTCTCTGATTTTGGGCCAAGCGACGGGACTGCTTTTCGGCGAGACGCCAAAAAGTACACGCGAGACGCGTGCGCTCCCGCTATTTCCCAGCTTCGCTGAGGATGATCTGGCCTTCGGCGACGATTTCCTCGCCGACGCGGGCGACGGTTTCAAATTGGAGCAGTCCGGCCATTTCGCCGCGTTTGGTGGCTTCGAGTTCGATCCGTTCGCCGGGCAAAACGGCGCGCTTGAATTTCATCGCGCGAATGGCCGAGAGCAAAAAGCTGCGCCTGGCACTCCCGCTGCCTGCCGCGATCCCGGCGGCTTGCGCCAAAGCCTCGGTGAGAATCACTCCCGGCACGATGGGATTCCCCGGAAAATGGCCGCGAAAAAAATCGCGGTCGAGTCCGAACGCAATCTCGCAGCGGGCCCATTCGCCGTCGCGGGTTTCCAGCACGCGATCCACGAAAATGAACGGCTCCCCATGGGGCAAACCATGCGCCGCCGGGTCGTTGTCTGTGTTGAAACAAGTCACGAGCCGTCTCTAGTTCCCCTGGGCAGGCGGCGCGGCCATCGGCGTCTCCTGGGCCGGAACGAAATAGGCAAATTTATAGGAACCTTTCTCGCGTTTGATGCCCGCGCGGAAGCCGGTGTAATTCGGATCAGCCGCAAACTCCGGCGGCGCGACGAGGAAGTTTCCATTGGGCAGAAACTGGCTGTTCACGACCCGCTGCAACTCGGGCCAGAGCTGGTTGTCGTCCCAATATTTAAAGCAGCCGTAACCGTCGCTCCCCGGTGCCCAACTGTAGCCAAAATCGGCGGTCATCATGGTGGACATCACCCGGATGTCTTTATTGGCCACAGCTTTGCGCAGGCGGCCGACGAAGGCCTTGAACGAGTCGTCCTGCACCTGATCGCGCTGCCGGGAAAGCTCGTCGGCCTTCTTTTCCTGCTCGGCCTTTTGGGCGGGCGTCTTGCAACTGGCGAGCCCCATTAGCAGCGCGGCGGCGAGGAAGAGTCGGAGGTAAATCAACATGGGCGAAATCATAGGGACGCCGGATGGATTATCAAGTCGGCAGAGAGAGGAAGGCTGAAACTTGAAAGCATGTTGGCAGGCTTGTCAGGCAGGTTTTTTTACGGCAATGTGGCTCATGCCCGTGCTGCCCATCATCGAAATGACGGAGGACGATCCCCGCTGGTTGCAGATGCAGCGCGATAAAGTCGAGGCGCGCATTCGCTTCGGTAAATCGGCGCAGGCCCGGGAGGAACGCGACGCTTTGCTGGATCCCACACGCGTGAGACCCGATTGGACGTGGCAACCGCTGCCCGTGGAGCCGCCTTTTGAGGTGATCCCGTGGGATTAGTCACGTTGGGGGATTTTGAGGAGGTGCTGCGGGAGGCGGCCTCTGGAGAAGTGGCTTATGCTCTCGTCGGAGGATTGGCGGTGGCCTTGTGGGCGGAACGATTTGCCGTCGGAGTCGCGCATCTCCCTCTTTACAGCAAAGACCTCGATCTGCGTGGCGCACGGGCAGTCGCCCAGTCGTTCGGGTTGCTGTTAAAAGCGAGGGGCTTTCCCTTAGCGTCGATGACCACGGTTCACCGAAAAATTCCACCTGGCATGGGGAAAACGCACGTGCTGCAAGTGGAACTCCCCGCTGCTGGGAGAACGAATGTGGAAGTCTTGGAGCGACTCCCTTTGCTGGATGCACCAGATGGATTTCCCGCAGGAAGGGTCATGCGAGTGGCCGGCATCCAGGTTTTGGACCCGATCAGCCTGCTGATTTGCAAGGCGCACGCGTGGAATCACCGTTTGCAGAACGAAGCCTCCAACGATGCCGTGCACATCGAAATGCTGGTGGAGATCGTCCCGCAATTCATCGCAGAAGCGAAAGCGCGGAAGCTGGATGTGAGCCCGCAGATAGCGGCCTTGAGAACAGCCGTGAGGAGTTGCCCCCTCCCCTTGGAGATGGCTTTCTGGGAATCAATTTCGCTTTCGGCCCAATGACGGACACCGCAGGAGCGCAAACCTGAGACCTGAACGGAGTCGGACGACATCGCTCCACGCGCAGGGCGCGAAGGGAAATGGCAGTGGCCTTGGACTGGATTTTTCGAAGAAGTGACTCGCTTGGCCGGAGAATCAGGCCCATTCGCCGAGGAATGAACTCCATTCATCAAAGAAACGACGCTCTTTTGGCTGGAAGTGGTTCCATTTGCTGGGGAAGTGGTTCCAATCACGAGAGAAATGACTCCATCGCGTGATTGAATCATTCCGTTCGCCGATAAACTGATTCCTTTCTCCAAGGGAGCGAGACCGTTCGCGAAGGGAATGCCTCCCTTCGCCAATGGAACGACTCCGCTGGCGGCGGGCCGCTTCCCTTCGCGACGGCTTTCATTCCATTCGCTCCGGCGGTCATTTCCTTCGCCAGCAGACGCATTCCATTCCGAAATGGACTGGCTGCCATGGCCGAGAGACCGGTCTTGCGGGCAATGGAATCGCTCCCTTTGCCGATGGAACGCCGGCATTTTACCCCACAGCTCGCCCATCGACCTCTGGAACCATATCTTTGTGTATTGTTCAAAATAAAACTTGCCCTTTATGAGACAGGCCCCCGGCTTCGGGACGTCAATTAACTAAACAAACAACACCATGATTAAATCCTATTATCCATCCACCATCGAAGGGCGCGCCCTTTGGTGGGAAACATCAGCACACCGGATTCGCTCCAGGCACTCCTCGATCTCGGCTTCACCGCCGCCGAGGCCAGTGCCATCCAACTCGATGCCGCCTGGGGCGTTTACCTGTATCGCACCCTGCCGCAGACCTACGAGAAATACACCCAGGCCATCAATGGCTATTGCCACGGCTACCTCGATGCCGCCGACAATACCCCGCCTCCCGTGCTGCCCTCGCTCCCGGTGGCACCCGCCACCCCGGCGGCGGTGAAGAGTGGCATCGAAGCCCGGCGCGCCAAGTGGGTGCAACAGGCCAAGGCTTCCACGAGCTACGATGCCGCCGTGCAGGGTGTGACCCTGCGCATCGAGTCCACCGGCCATGCCTTCGACGCCGCCACCTACCAGGCCGACATCTTCGGAGCCAGCAGCGATGCGCCGGGCACGGTCACCTGCAAGTTCCGCAAGGCGGGCGGGCAGATCGACGCGATGAGTTTTCGCGGCCCGCAAATCGGGCACGGCGGCGTGGACCGAGTTAGGGCGTTTTCTGGCCACGCCAGCGACGCTGCACATTCCGGTGAATTCCAACGGCCAGCCCGAGGAATGGGATCTGCAAGGCCAGGCCTATGTGCAGGACGACCCCGTCGGCATCCCGAGCCTGATCACGACCCTGCTCGTGCGCGGCTAGAAGAGCGAAAAGGAGCGCACTGGTTCCAGTAGTCAACAAAAACGCCGCGAAGAATCTTCGCGGCGTTTTTTGTGTTTGGACGAATTTTTTCCCGTCGCCCTTAAGCGCGCAGAGCGAGCTTCTGCAATCGGCGGCGCTGGCTCCAGCCAGCCAGACCGGTGATCAGTCCCGCGCCCACCCAAGTGGAAGGCTCGGGGACGGCGGTAATGTCTAGACTACCGCTCGTTTCGCTGAAGGAATAGGAGATCCCTGCATTAGTACCGCTCCAAGTGCTGCCGACTAAACTGAGGCCGATTCCGTCCACGGTGACGGAAGCAAAATCGCCGGTTTGTGATGTAAAACCACTAAAGAGATTGTAAGTCCCGTTTTGGCCAGAAAGATCGAATCCACCTGTATCAGAAACACTGAATATGCCGTTATAGGTCAATGCCCCTCCGACGGTAAATTTATCATAACTAGAGGTGCTCGCTGCCTGTAGGTTGATGGTTGATGTCAAACTCGCCAGCGTCAATGCACCACTGAAAGCCAAGGTACCAATGTCCGTGGCAGCCGTGGTAGCACCTGCTGTGAGAACGCCTCCACTGTTAATGGTTGTGTCGCCCGTAATGATACCGGTGCCACCGAGGGTGCCCGATACACTCACTGTTCCTGTTCCCGTTCCACTACCCGTAGTGTTCTTCACCAGCAGCGTGCCCGTGGTAACAATCGTGCCACCCGTGTAGGTGTTCGCGCCGGTGAGGGTCTGCGTGCCAAGCCCTGTCTTGGTGAGGGTCATGCCCGCCGCGCCATCAGCAATCACGCCGGAGTAGGCATTGGTTACCCCGGTGCCGGGATTGAGAGTCAGTGCGGTCACACCCGAGTAGCCGCCAGAGGTGGTGGTAAATACCGATGCGAGGTCTTTGTTGCCCGTGAGGCCACCCATCGTCAAAGTCGTCACCGTAGTCTTAAGACCAGCCGTCGAGGTGCCCGCAATGCTGGCAGTCGTATCCAATGCACTGTTTTGCAGTGCCAGCGCATTGCCTAAGGAGAAAGTGCCCGCGCTGACTGTCGTCGCGCCGCTGTAGGTGTTCGCGCCGCCGAAGGTCACCGTGCCCGTGCCTGTGCTGTTAGTAATGTTGAAGCCGCCGGTGCCGCTGATGGCGCTGTTGATGGCGACGGAGAAGCCGCCGGCATCGATGGTGGAGGTATTGGTTGCCGTCACCGATGTGAGCGCCAGTTGGTTGGTGTTGATTGTGGCGGAGTTCAGCCAGTCGGTCTGATTGGCCAGCGCCTTCAGGGTGCCGCCAGCGAAGTTGAAGGTCGCCGAGCCACTCGCATCAGCCGTGCCAGCCCCATCGCGAACGAAGTTACGGCCTGTCGCCAGGGTGCCGCCATTGAGATTGATCGTGCCGGTCGAGGTGCCGGACGCGGTGCTGTTTTGCCCGATGGCGATGAAGGAACGCACGTCCGTGGTGCCGACGGTGGCGCCGCTGGTGAAGGTGGCGGTTCCTGTGTTGATCGTCAGAACGCCCGTGGAGCCGGCACCGTTGGCCACTATGCTGCCCATGTTGGCGCCGATGTT